>JAHZHY010000193.1 GCA_019420045.1 Clostridiales bacterium | reverse complement strand
CAGGCAGTCAGCTCCTTCTGCACAAAGGAAGCCAGCACTCCGTTGAGGAAAGAGGCGGTTTCCGGCGATTCATAGCGCTTGCACAGTTCCAGTGCTTCGTTCACCGAGGCCCCCACCGGGATCTGCATATACAGCATCTCATACATGGACAGGCGGAGAATGCACTTGGCCATGCGGGAGATGCGGGACACCGACCAGCCCACGGCATATTTTTCGATGTAACCGTCCAGTTCCGGGCCGTGGGTCAGCACACCGGTGGCTGCACGGCAGATGTAATCCAGCTGGTTTTCCGGCGGGGTCTGCTGATACAGCTCATATTCCCCGGCCAAAGAGGAAAACCGTTCGGGGGAAAGACAGTCTTTGACGAATTGTTCCGGCTCCTTCTGGGAGTATTCCCCGGAATAGATCATATGGAGCGCCAGCTCCCGGGCATTTCTTCTGCTCATAATCTCATCCAATCTGCCGCATAGGGCGGCGGTTTCTATCTGGCTTTGTCAAAATTGCTCTGCGATTATTATACACAATCCCCAAAGAAAAAGAAAGAGCCTGGGCAAGTATTTCAAAAAACTGGCCCACCGAAAGAGTGCCAAAACAGTGGTTTTGCCACTTTTTCCAAATAGAAAAAGCCGGCCGCTTTGGCGGCCGGCTCTTCTGATGCAAAAGGCGATGGGGCTTTTACTGTTTTTTGGGCAACTGGATGCCGCAGACCTGCACATCCACCCGGGCCACTTTGATGCCGGCCATGGATTCGATGGCGGTCTTCACATTTTTCTGCAGATTGCCTGCGGTTTCGGTGACCGAGCTGCCATATTTGAGAATGACGCTGCATTCCACCACACAACCCTGTGCTTCCTCGTCAAAGCGGATCTTGACGCCCCGAGGCGTACTGCCCTTGCGGCCGCTGAACATCTCGGTGATCTCCGCTCCCACGGTGGAAGCGGCCGCCGCCACGCCTTCGGTCTCGGTGACGGCAATGGTGGCGATGGTAGCCAACACATCCTCAGAAATCTTTATATTGCCATCGGCGATCTCTCCGGCGCAGGGCCAGTACTCCTTTACATCGCTCATGTCTCATTCCTCCTCGGATGAATATGTACAATATATTGTACCCTATCTGGGGGCTTCATGCAAGAGAAATCAGGCAGTTTCGATAATTTTGATCACATCGGCGGCAAAATCGGTTTCGCTCATGACGATGTCCCTTATTTTGGCCACATCCTCTTCCCCCAGACCGTTTTC
>JAHZHY010000192.1:1489-6336 GCA_019420045.1 Clostridiales bacterium | reverse complement strand
GTTGTGTCTGGGCTTTGGCACCTGGCAGTTGTATGCCGCACCGGTGGCCTATATCACCATCGACATCAACCCTTCTGTGGAGCTGCAAATCAATCGATGGGACAAAGTGGTGGATGTGGAAGGGCTGAATCCCGATGGGGAAACCCTGGCCCAGTCTCTTTCGATACGGTTTTGGGATTATCCCCAGGCCGTGGAAGAAATTTTGCAGACCCCCTTGGTGGAAGAATCAGTAGCGCAAGGAGAGACTCTGGCAGTGGGGGTCATGGGAGACGATCCACAGCGCCGGGAGGAGATGCTGGAAGTCCTGGCTGCTTGTCCTGGAATGGGGCAGAATGCCTATTGCTATGGGGCAGACACAGAGCAGATGGAAAAAGCACAGGAAGCGGGACTTTCCTGTGGCAAATACCAGGCTTTTCTGGAGTGGCAGGCCCTGGACCCCGATGCCACAGTGGTGCAGGCCCGCACCATGACCATGAGTCAGCTGCGGCAGAAAATTGCCGGTCTTTCCGGTGAAAGCCAGACCCAAGCTCCTGGTTGGGGACAAGGCCAGAACCAGGGTCAAGGACAAGGCCAGGGAAAAGGCTGGGGCGCCGGAGGAAGCGGCGGAAAAGGAAAACAATGAGAAAATAAAAAGGTTTCCGCAGCCTTGGAGCTGTGGGAACCTTTTTTGTTACATCAGGGATTCGTCGTAATGGGCACGCTGGCCGCCGATGAATTTGGGGCGGGTGCGGGCACAGATAATGTTGGCTTCTCCGATCTGTTTGATGGAAAGGCGGGTGGGGACTGCCACCTCACGCAGATGCATCCCGATGAGTGTGCCGCCGATGTCAATGCCGGCGGCGGCCTTCACATGTTCCACCATCACCGGATGGGAAAAGGTCTTGTATGCAGCGGTGGCAAAGCTGCCGCCTGCCTTGGGCTGAGGCACCACATTCACCGGTGCCAGGCCATAGGCCCGGGCCACTTCTTTTTCCAGGACAATGGCCCGGTTCAGATGCTCACAGCACTGGGCCGCCAGATAAATGCCCTTTTCCTTCAAAACAGGGTAGATGCCATCCAGAATGGCCTGGGCCACTTCCGGGCTGGAATCGGAACCGATCCGATGACCGCCCACTTCGCTGGACGAACAGCCTACCACAAAAATATCTCCCGGTTCCAGGCGGGCCCGCTCCAAAAGTTCGGTAACGGCCTGCTTGGCCTGGCCGGTGATCTCCTCATACATGATAAAGACCTCCTGGGGGACAAAATCCCCAATCATATTTTCCCTCAGTATACCACGAAAAGTGAAAAATGTATACGCCCCGGGGGAAAAGAAAAAGCGGCTCATAAGGCCGCTTTTCTTTTCTTGATCTCAGGGGAGCAGGGGTTTGCAGATCAGCTTATCCAGTTTAGTTCCCAGAATATCCTGGGCATGAGCCGGGCGCAGAACCCAGGCGGTATCGGCTCCGCCGCCGGTGCCGGCCACGCACACCACCGGCCCGGGCTGGATGGCGCCGCAATCCAGAGCCATGACGGCACACTCCACACAGACCTTGGTGCCCTGGCCAAACATCCGCAGGGTGTAGGCCATGATCTCCACCGGGTAAATGCCCTTCATGCGGGTGGAAAGACCCCGCTCGGCGCCGGAGAGCACATGGGAGGTGGTGACCACCTGCATCCCGCAGTCCTCCAGCTCCTTCCGGATTTCCGGAGAAAGCTCCTGGGAGCCGGGCTCTTTGTAGCCGTTGGCATGGGTGACTACCACCACTTTCATGCCATTTTGGGCGGCTTCCTTGAAAAAGCGGGCAGTATAGCCCGAGCCGCTGGCCACCACAATGGTGGAGATGTTTTCCTCTTTGGCGGCTTTGAGGGCCAGTTCCACCGTCTGGGCGGTGCAGTCTTTTCCGGGTTTTTCAAAATACATGGCCATCGCTCCTTTTGCTTGTTTTCTCCAGTGTATCATAAGCAGGGGAAAAACACAACGGCGGTTGCCAAAGGGGGGAGACATGGGTATAATAAAGGAAAGATTTTCATCAATGGAAAAAGCGAGGGAATACATATGAAAGAACCCACTTTGCTGGTGCTGGCCGCCGGTATGGGCAGCCGCTATGGCGGCCTGAAGCAGATCGACCCCTTGGGACCCCATGGAGAGATCATCATCGATTATTCGCTCCATGACGCCTATTTGGCCGGTTTCCGCCGGGTGGTCTTTGTGATCAAGGAAGAGCTGAAGGATGTTTTCGAAGAGAAGGTAGGGGCGCTGGCCCGGGAGAAGATGGAAGTCCACTATGCCTTCCAGAAAACCACCGATCTGCCGGAGGGATGTTCCCTGCCGGAGGGCCGGGTCAAGCCCTGGGGCACCGGTCAGGCTGTGCTCTGTGCCAAAGATGTGATCGACGGTCCCTTCTGCGTCATCAACGCCGACGATTTTTACGGCCGGGAGACTTACAAGCTGCTCTATGACTTCCTCACCGGCTCCCACACCGGGGACAAGATGGATTTCTGCATGGTGGGCTATGTGCTGAAAAACACCCTGACGGAAAATGGCACGGTATCCCGGGGTGTCTGCCAGGTGAAGGACGGCTTTTTGGAGACGGTCACCGAGCGCACTAAGATCCGGGGAACCCAGGACGGGGGCGCAGAATACACCGAGGATGGAGAGCACTACATCCCTCTGTGTCCCGACAGCACCGTGTCCATGAATGTATGGGGCTTTTCTCCGGAATTGTTCACCTGCCTGGAAGAGGGGTTTGAAGCTTTCCTCAAGGCTCCCATGCAGGACCCCCTCAAGGCGGAATATTATCTGCCCGGAGCGGTGGATGGGCTGATCCAGCAGCAGAAGGCCCAGGTACATATGCTGCGCACCGGCAGCCAGTGGTTCGGCGTCACCTATCCTGAGGATAAGGACATGGTGAAGGCCGCCTTGAAAAAGGCCTTTGAAGAGGGTACATATCCCCCTCTGCGGTAATGGGAAGAAAGAAAAAAAGGACCCGGACAGCTGTCCGGGCCCTTTTGTTTTGCTGTTATGTTACCGGGCGCGATAGAGGAAGGTGACGATCTGGCCCCGGGTGCAGGAAGCATTGGGGCTGAAAGTGGTATTGCTGGTGCCCGAAGTGATGGCATTTTCCACCGCCCACTGGACAGGTGCGGCAAAATAGTCGCCCTGGGCCACATCGGTGAAAGAGCTGCCCGAACCGGCCGAGGGAGAACCGGCGGCACGGTAGAGGAAGGTCATGCCCTGGGCACGGGTGCAGGTGCTGTTGCCGCCGAAGGTGGTGGCTGTTGTGCCCGAGGTGATGCCATTTTCCACGGCCCACAGAACGGCGTCATAATAATAGTCATCGGCATTCAGGTCGGTGAAGGGATTTTCCTGGCTCTTGGGTTCGGGGGAACCGGCAGCACGCCACAGGAAGGTGACGATCTGAGCCCGGGTGCAGGAGGATTCGGGGCCGAAGGAGGTGGCGGTGAGGCCATTGGTGATGCCCTTGTCCACAGCCCAGATGACAGCGTCATGGAAATAGTCGCTTTCCGCTACATCGGTAAAGGAGGCGCTGCCTTCGCCGGCCTTGATCAAAGCGCCGCAGACGGTGCAGTAGGTGGATTTTGCAGGGTCGGTATTGTCCTCCGGCACATGCTGGCCGGTGGGCTGGATGGTCATGGTTTCGGTCAGGCCGCAGGTGGAACAGGTGCGGATCTGCATACCGGCAGTGCCGCAGGTGGCCTCCTGGGTCACTTTCCACTCACCCCACTGATGGTTGTGGGGCGGGGTGCCGTAGACAGCATAGGCAGTATAGTCGCCGGTGCTGTCTTTGGCAAAGGCGGAATAGCCGCCATAGTATTCGTTTTCTACGACCTCAGGCTGGAGAGGCTGGCCGGTCTTGTCTTTGAACAGGGAGATATACTGGGAGATCAGATCCTGTTCCATGCCGCTCATGCGAACGACGCCGGTGTAATTCTTTTCTCCATCGACAACAATGGAGCCGCCGGTGAGATTCATCATGTTTTTCAGGCTGGTGCCGCCAAAGCCCAGAGAGAAACTGGCGCACTGGATGGCGCCGCTGCTCATGGTCAGACCCCAGCAGGAGAAAGAGGAGGTCTTCAAGGTGGCGTCCTTCAGGATGGTTTTGTCCAGGCCCACTCGTTCACAGTTCAGGGTGCCTTTGCCCTGGATGGTGACCACTTTCCGCTGGGAGTCCTTGATGGAGCTGCCTGAGGTGATGCCGTAGATGAGCTCCAGAAGGCCTACCTGGCTTTCTGTGCCTTCTTTCGCTACGATGGTAACATCCTTCAGAGGATTGATCAGCTGGAGCATTTTGGTGGTCTGCACGCCGCTGAGGGTCAGGGTGTAGTTGCCGTCATAGCTCCAGCCGCTGCCAGAGGAGGGCTGGTCGAAGGAATAGTTCTGCCCGTTCAGGGAAAAGGCGCTTTCCTGAGGGCCGTAGGGATCACTGGCGAAGGCCGGCAGAGCCAGACAGCTCATGCACAGCACAAAGGCCAGGAGCAGGGATAGGAACCGTTTACTCATATTGTTTCTTTCCTTCCGAAATAGGGCCGCAGCCCATTTGAATATAAAACCAGTATAATCCTGACAGAGAAAAAATACCAGAGAAAAGAAGGAAGTTATCACAAAAACAGAAAAAAGCAGGGAGAGGGTATCCCTCTCCCTGTGCGGTCAAATCGGCAGTTTACAGTTCTTTGAGACAGTAGGCCACGAGAACTTCGATCATTTTTCGCTGACTTTCTCCCAGCTGAGAAATCTGATCGGCCAGAGTCACTAAGTCGTCTGTTGTTTGTTTTCCCGTCAAAATATAATCTGTGCGGATGTTCAGTGTTTGGCTTAAGCGAATCAGGTTGTCGATCCGGATGGC
>JAHZHY010000192.1:0-1479 GCA_019420045.1 Clostridiales bacterium | reverse complement strand
TTTGACGCCCCGTTCCAGATTGGAAATCATTTGAATGGAAACATCCATTTGCTCAGCCAGTTGTTCCTGGGTCAATCTCATCAATTTTCGCCGTTCGCTGATTCGCTTTCCGATTTCCTCCAAAATATAATTATCCATGGGCGGTCCTCCAAAATTAGTCCATAGGATAATTATATTTTCTTTTAGATGAAATTATAAACGCCTTTAGATTGACAGTATAGTTCTATAGATGTATAATTTGAAAAAATGAAAATGGAAGGAAAAGCAGGATCATGATTGTGAAAAGAATGGTTTCTGCCTTGCTGGCCCTGTTCCTGATCCTTTCTTTGGGGGCGTGCAGCAAGAGCAGTGATGACGATAGCAAAGGCGAAAGCAAAGACAAAAACGCATCCCAGGAGACACCGGGCAACACAGAAGATAAAGGTGCCGACCAGAGAAAACAGGAAGTCATGGAACGGTTGACCAGCGATGGCGGCCAGTGGGGATATTTTTATGTTGGAAGCAGTCCAGAGGAAGCGAGTTACACATATTATGAGTTCAATGAGGATGGATTTTTCCATTCGTTCACCTATGAACCGTCCACACTGGATGGGGTAGAATATGTCCACGGCCGGGAAGGCACCTATGAAATCACAGATGACCAGATCGTCTATACATACGAATTCACCGGCCAAAGCGGCACGGAAACAAAGGAAGATTCATTCGACTATATCTATGAGGACGGTGCTTTTGTGTTAAGTGTTCCCAATGGAAAGCTTCACAAATCCAATTGGGAAGAGCTTACGGAAAAGATGAGAACAGACGGCTTTTTTGTCATTGACGATTTTGTGTTGGGTGAATAAAGAAACAGAATAAAAAAACAGCCCTTTTCTTTTCGTGGAAAAGGGCTGTTTTGCTGAAAATTTATTTCAGGGTGTCGCGGATCAGGCGGAGCATATTGCCGTGGCAGATCTTGTCGATCTCGTCGTCGGTGAAATGGGGCTTCAAAGCATCCACAATCAGGGACAAGCCGGTGTAATCCTTGAACTCCAGAACAGAAGTGATGCCGTCAAAGTCCGAGCCGAAGCCCAGAGCATCCAGACCGGCTTTGTCACGGATGTGGAGCATATGCCGCACTACCGACTGAATATCGGTATACTCAGCGCCTTCGTTGAGGAACTGGGAGGCAAAGTTGATGCCCACGACGCCGCCCTTTTCGCCCAGGGCATGGAGCATCTCGTCGGTCAGGTTGCGGGTGTGGTTGCACAGGGCCCGGCAGCAGGAGTGAGAGGCCATGAAGGGCTTTTTGCTGTGCTTTACCACATCCCAGAAGCCGCCGTCAGACAGATGGGACACATCCACCAGCATACCCAGTTCGTTCATCCGTGCGATGCAGTCCAGGCCGAACTGCTTGAGGCCACGGTTCATAATCTCCGGATCTTTGGAGTTGGGGAAGCCCAGGCTGTTTTCATAGTTCCAGGTGAAGGAGATCAGGCGCAC
>JAHZHY010000191.1:1391-4530 GCA_019420045.1 Clostridiales bacterium | reverse complement strand
AATCAGATCCACCAGCACGCCGTTGTTCAGCGTCTGATAGCAACCGCCCATGAACTCGATCTCCAGCTTTGTCTCGGTCATATGGGCTGCGCCCTCGGCCACCTTCACCAGACGGGCGTAGACCTCGTCCACAGTCTCACGCTTGGGAGCCCGCACATAGTACCAAACAGTGGCATTGTCCGGAACGATGTTGGGCGCAGTGCCACCTTCGATGATGGTGTAATGGATACGCACATCGGTGGTCACATGCTCGCGCAGATAGTTGGCACCCACATTGGTCAGTTCCACAGCATCCAGGGCCGAACGGCCGTTGTGAGGATCGCCGCCAGCATGGGCGGTGACGCCGTGGAAGTGGAATTTCACACTGTTGAGGGCCAGGGAATTGCCCATGGTCACCTCATTGGCTGTGCCAGGATGGAAGGCGATGGCACAGTCCAGTCCGTCGAAGGCATGTCCCCGGGCCATAAAGGATTTGCCGGTGAGCAGCTCTTCTGCCGGGCATCCGAAGTAAATGATGGTGCCCTTCAGGCCCTTCTCCTCCATTTCGGCCTTCATACCCAGAACAGCACCTACATGGCCAACGCCCAACAGGTTATGACCGCAGCCCTGGCCATAAGCCTGGCCTTCTACGGCCTTCTGCTGGGTACCCACTTCCTGGCTCAGGCCGGGCAGGGCGTCATATTCTCCCAAAAAGCCGATGACCGGTTTGCCGCTTCCCCAAGTGGCTTTGATGGCGGTGGGCACTTCCCCGGCCCCCAGCTCCACGGTGAAGCCGTTTTTCTCCAGCAGCTCTGCGGTCCACTTCTGGGCATTGTATTCATGGTATCCGCCCTCCGGGCAAGCCCAGATATCCAGGCTCAGCTTCTCCAGCTGGGAACGGTTTTTGTCGATGGCCTCATAGGCGATCTTGCCGGACATAACGATCACAACTCCCTTTTCATTTGATTTTACAGCTTTACAGCACTATTTTTATTATATCGGCGGAAAAAAGCAAAGTCAACGAAGGCCCCTGCCAAAGTTTCTTCCTTTAATTTGTGGACTTTCTCCCATGGATGAGGCGCAGCATAGAATACTAAAAGATCGTAAGTCCAAAGGAGGCTTCTTCTCTATGCCGCAAAAAAGCTATGACCGCCCGGCCGCCCTGGCCTATGCACGCAAATGGGCCCTGGGGCGCAATCCTGCCTTTCTGGATTTTGAAAATCTGGGGGGCGACTGTACCAATTTCATCTCCCAATGCGTCTACGCCGGGTCCGGTGTGATGAACTTCACCCCCACCTTCGGCTGGTATTACCGCTCCCCCTCTTCCCGGGCTCCCGCCTGGACAGGGGTGGATTTTTTCTACAACTTCATGACCGGCAACAACGGCCCCGGCCCGGTGATGGAGGAAGTGCCCATTTTCCGCCTGCTTCCCGGGGATGTGATCCAATTGGGCACCCAGGAGGGCCAGTTCTATCACTCTCTGCTGGTCATCCGCACCGGCCCCATCCCCACCCGGGACAGCATCCTCATCGCCACCCATACCTATGACGCCTATCTCCGTCCTCTCAATACATACGATGCCCCCCGGATGCGCTTTCTCCATGTGAAGCATGTGAATCTGTCCTAACCCTTGCACTTTGTCCTTTCCGGGTGTATGATGTGAAAAGAAATATGGATGAGAAAGGAGTGGAAAGATGCGCAACTCTTCCTGCCGGTAATGTGTCTTTTTGCGGCCTTGTGCCGCGCTGCCGCGGGAGAAGTGCGCCCTTTCCTTCCTTTTGCCGTCTGGTGCAGACGGCTCTTTTGGCTGTGCAGGCCGGGGGAAAGGACTTCCCTCGGCCTGCATTTTTTACTGTTTCAAACGCAGCCAAGGAGGTTTTTTTATGTCTCTCATCCAAGTCACCGATCTGACTTTTTCCTACCCTTCCAGCTATGACGAGGTCTTCTCTCATGTCAACTTTCAAATCGACACCCGGTGGAAACTGGGGCTTATCGGCCGTAACGGCCGGGGAAAAACCACTCTTCTCCGCCTTTTGATGGGGGAATATCCCTATGGCGGCTCCATCCATTCTTCGGTGGAGTTTGATTATTTCCCCTATCCTGTTCCCCATCCGGAGCGCAGGGCCGGAGAAGTCCTGGAAGCGCTGTGCCCCCAGGCCCAGCCCTGGCAGATCGCCCGGGAGATCTCTCTGCTGGAAGTGGAGGAAGCGGCTTTGGAGCGTCCTTTTTCCTCCCTCTCCCAAGGAGAACAGACCAAATTGCTCCTTTCTGCCCTCTTTTTGAAAGAAGGACACTTTCTTCTCATCGACGAACCCACCAATCACTTAGACGAAGAAGGGCGACGGAAAGTGGCCGCCTACCTTCGGGGGAAGCAGGGCTTTCTTCTGGTGTCCCACGACCGCCGCTTCCTAGACGGCTGCGTGGATCACATCCTCTCTTTAAATCGGGCCGATATCCAGGTACAGAAAGGGAACTTTTCTTCCTGGATGGAAAACTTCCAACGGCAGCAGATGGTGGAGGAAAAACAGCAGGAAAGCCTGAAAAAAGACATCCGCCGCCTGGAAAAAGCCGCTCAGCGCTCAGCTGCCTGGTCCCAGCAGGCGGAAAAAGCCAAATATCAAAATGGCCCAGTGGACCGGGGATACATCGGCCATAAAGCGGCCAAGATGATGAAGCGATCCCAGGTGATAAAACAGCGGCAGCAGCAGGCCATCCAGGACAAATCGGCCCTACTCAAAAACCAGGAAACGGTCTCCAGCCTGAAACTCTCTCCTCTCCCCTTTCATTCCCGGCGGCTGGCTGCCTTTTCCCAAGTACAGGTGCAATACGGCCGCACACCGGTGTGCCCGCCTGTGTCTTTCACCCTGGAGCAGGGAGACCGGGTGGCCCTCGTCGGCAAAAACGGCAGCGGAAAAACCAGCCTGCTTCGGCTGCTAACCGATGGGACCGTCCCTTATGTAGGAGAAATACACAAGGCTTCCGGCCTTATGATCTCCCTTGTGCCACAGGACGCCTCCTTTCTTCGGGGAAGCCTTTCCCGGCTCATCGGAGAGGAAGGCCTGGACGAAAGCCTGTTCAAGGCCATTTTGCGTAAAATGGATTTTGCCCGGGTCCAGTTTGAAAAGAACCTGGAAGATCTGTCCCAGGGACAAAAGAAAAA
>JAHZHY010000191.1:0-1381 GCA_019420045.1 Clostridiales bacterium | reverse complement strand
GTTTGATAAAAAGATAGAATTATTCAGTGCCGGACAAAAGAAAAAGGTACTGCTGGCCCGCAGCCTTTGTCAGCGGGCCCATGTGTATGTGTGGGATGAACCCCTCAATTACATAGACATCTATTCCCGCCTTCAGATTGAGGAACTGATCCAACAGTTTACTCCTACTATGCTTTTTGTGGAGCATGACCAGGCCTTCCGGGAAAAAATCGCCACCAAAAAAGTTTTCCTTTAAAACAGCCCAAAAGGCCCAGTTTGCACTGGGCCTTTTTCATGGATTTGACCATCCAAAACCGGCTTAACTCACTTTTTTCCGCCGGTACCGGAGCACAAACACCAACGCCAGCAGCAAAATGAGCAAACTGCCGCCTATCCAGATCAGATCTTCCCGGTTCTGACTCTGACTTTCCCCGCCACTTTGCTGAGAAAATCCAGGGGCACGGACTTTGTCAAAGCCGGAAGGCTCTTCCGGCATGGTTTCCCGGTCAGCGTTTGTTTCCTCCTGCATTTGTCCTTGCTGCTCTTGTTGGCTTCCCGGCATTTCGGGCGCTGTCCCTTCCGGTCTTCCCATGCCGCCGGGAGCATTTCCCCCTTCCAGGGCTCCCTCTTCCGGCATAGTGTCTTCTGCCGGGGCGGTGTCCTCTTGCGAGACGGCTCCTTCCTCCGGCACCTGCTCTTCCGCCAGGCCCCCTCCCTCTGTGGGTGCTGTGGAGAGAGCATTTTCAGCCGTGCTGTGCTGCCCCATCTGGCCCCGGCCACCTGCACCTCCACCCTGCTGACCCATAACGCTGAGATCAATGGTGCTGGCATCCACCAGGCTGTCCGGCTGGGCCTGCTGGCCTTCTTCTGTGGAGGGGATGGTACCATCCAGCTGGCCCTGGATGCTTTCGGCCCGGAGAGTGATATAGTTTTCCAACATGGCCACCCCGGCATCATATTCCTCCAGGGTGTAAAACGCTGTGGGATCTTCCGCTACATAGGAGCGGATCAGCTCGTTCAAAAGCTGGATCTTCTGGCTGATCACCTGGGGCGACCAGAATTCCTCTACGATCTGCTGGAGATATTCATGATACAGCTGCAAATACTCTTCCTGTTCCAGCAGCTTTCCCAGGATAGGCCGCTCTTCCAGTGTGGTACCGGTGACGGCGGTATCAATGGGATAATTGACGGCGCTTTCGCCGCTTCCCACTTGGAAACCAGCAAAGGACAGGTTATAGTCCCAGGGCAGCATACTCAGCTGGCCGTCCTTTTCATAAAGATAGTAGTTGTGCTGCATAGAGCTAAGGTAACTGTCCAGATTGACCAGCGCCACATTGCAGGCAAAATACCGCAGCACTTCCTCCACATCCACCACTTCTTCCAGATCTTCTCCTTCGCTGAG
>JAHZHY010000019.1:10212-12061 GCA_019420045.1 Clostridiales bacterium | reverse complement strand
CTTCGAACTTCTTCCATTCTTCGTTGGTATAGACAAACAGACAGCCGTCCAGACCTTTGGTGATGATAAAGCTGCTGCCCAGCTTCTCCCGGAGCTTGGCCGGAATGAACAGGCGGCCTTTGGCGTCGATATTGTGTTCGAATTCGCCGTGCATTCTTTCACCACCCTGATTCCTCCGGTCTGCACTTTCAGGCACTGTTCCCCACTTTCCGCCACTTTGTTCTTTTATTATACCGTTGGCCTGTATGAATTGCAAGTGCTTTTCATAATTATTTTTTACCAAAAAGCCGCCATTTTATGTGAAAACACGGGATTTTCGACACATCAAACAGATGTTCGCTTTTTCTGTTTTTCGACATTTTCCACCCTCTTTTCCTCTGGATTATTTTCCCTTTCCCCCTCCTTCTCCGTTGCATTTTTATCTTCCTTGTGGTAGCATATCAAAAGATGAAGTGTGAATATTTTCCCCATTTCATAGGAGAATCTGCTATGTTTTTTCAAATCAGCCCCAACCCGGGCTTTGCCTTTTTTCTCGATCTGTTAGGCGGCCTCACCGGCCTTTTTTACTGTGCCATCAGCTCTCTGCTGGTGCTGCGGGGCTTTGTGCTCAAGCACCCCGTTTCCCTGCGCCAGATCGATGTAGTAGGTTGGGCCGGTCTTTCGGCCTGCGTCGTTTCTCTGCTTTTGTTTTTTTCCCATTCCATGCCCCGCAACCTTTGGTCGGCATTGAATTTTTTGTGTGATCTCACTTTTCTGCTCTATTTTCGCAGCCGGAAAACGCCCCGCGCAGCAGTCTATGCCCTGTACATCCAGTCAGCCATCTATCTGGCGTTCCTCTTGCGCATGGTATCCCATATGCAGATGCGCCTTCTTCCCGGCTTTATCATCTTCCAGCTGATCCCCGCCTGCCTCCTGGCCGGCGTTTCCCTGGTGGTATTGGTACAGTCCATCCGGGAACGGAAAGAACCCTCCTGTCCTCCCTGTGCCTCTTCCGCCCCCACTTCCGGCACCAGCCCCTGGCCGGAAGAAACACTGGAGGAAGAAGAATCCCCCGAACGCATCGCCCAGTGGGACAACCAAGCCCCTCCCGAGTCCCCCGAGGACGATCCCTTTGAAGAGTTGCTCCCCACCGATCCTTCGGACCCCTCTTCTCACAACTGACCACTCCATTCAGAAAACCAAAAGCCCGCCGATCTTTCATCGGCGGGCTTTTCTTATGTTCAACGAGTCAAATCAGACATCCAGATGGCCCCATGTGCGGAGATATTCTTCCTTGGTCATGGGAGCTTTGAAGTTCTTCTTCACAGACAGGCCCTTTTCGGCACCGTTGGCCAGCAGGTCGATGGCCGAGCACAGCAGCATCTTGGTGGCCTTGATGTAAGCGGAATCCTTGTCCCGGATCTCATAATGGGAGCTGTGGGCAATGCCTTCTGCTCCACCGATGGTGCAGTGAACCACCGGGATCAGATGAGCCACATCATTGGCTTCGGTGGTATAACCCACACCGGGCACCACATTTTCCTTGCCATAGATCAGAGCCAGGTTGTCTTCCACAACGGCCTTCATCTCCGGGCACTCATAGGGGGTCATATAGCCGGGGATGTCCACGATCTCCACTTCGGCCCCTACGGCGTCGGCACCGGCCTTCAGAGCGCGGTTGACCTTCATGCTGGCATCCTCAATGGCCTCCATGTTGTTGGCCCGGCAGAATGTTTCGATGCGCACATCGGCCGGCACCACATTCACCAGGTCGCCGCCCTTGGTGATGATGGGATGGACGCGCACATTGTCCTTGTCCCGGAAGGTCTCACGCTGGGCGTCGATGGCCATCAGGCCAATCTTGGCCGCC
>JAHZHY010000019.1:6948-10202 GCA_019420045.1 Clostridiales bacterium | reverse complement strand
CCTGGAGAGCATTGACCCCATCCCAGGGAGCGCCGCCGGCATGAGCTTCTTTGCCTTTATAATAAACCAGCTTTGCCACATAGCCCATACCCACCGGGCCGCCAGCGGCTACTTTGTCGCTGCCGTCGGTGTGCTGCATGAGCATCATATCGATATCATCGAATACACCCAGCTTGATGAATTCCTGCTTGCCACCGATAAAGGACAGCTTGCCCTCTTTGATCAGGCCATGGCGGTATTCCAGCTCCACTCCTTCTTCGGCCGGCACACCCATCAGGACGATGTCGCCGTCCAGCTCGCTCATAATGCCGCTGTCCTTCAGCGCCATAGCAGCGCCCATGATGGTGGCGATCTGCACATGATGGCCGCAGGAGTGGGCGGCACCGGTCACAGGGTCAGCGCACCGATGGCCCGGCGCCACGATGGCATCCAGCTCGCCCATCAGAGCCAGGCGAACTTTGGAAGAACGGCCCTTCATGGGAGCGATGACACCGGTGATGGCTACCCCATCCTGGTGTTCGATGCCCAGCTCATCCAGCATTTTGTGTACTTTCTCTGCGGTTTTGAATTCCTTGAATCCCAGCTCCGGCTCTGCAAAGACCGATTCTCCAAAAGCGATGATTTTATCGGCATTTTTGTCCACAGCCTCACAGGCCCGGCGCTTCAGTTCTGCAATGTCCATCTTCGTCCAACCTTTCCTTTTCCGGCGGCCATGCGCCTTTTTGCTGTTTTTATTATATCGTCCTTTCTTCCCCTTTGCAACGCGCAAATGAGAATTGACCGTAGCAAATCACTTTGCTATAATACTAAATAGCAAGAAAGGATGGATTTTTTTACCAATGAACGAGATGGAACGCTATTCGGTCATCACCGAAAAGAATCCCCGGGAGATCGTGCTTCTCCGGGGCGCAGGCTGTGCCTGGAGGCGCTGCCGCTTCTGTGATTATCATCTGGACTGTTCACCGGACCAGAAAGCCAATTTCGCCCTCAACCGTCGGGTGCTGGCCCGGGTTACCGGCGAATACCACCGGCTGGAAGTGATCAACTCCGGCAGCTTTGTGGATCTGGATGAAGAAACCATGGAAAACATCGTGGACCTGTGTCTGGAACGGCACATCCACACCCTGCACTTTGAATGCCACTGGATGCACCGCCATCAGATCCCTCCGCTGAAATCTCGCCTGGCCATGCTGGGCATTGCCCTGAAGATCAAAATCGGCGTGGAGACCTTTGATCCCCTGTTCCGGGAGTGCTATCTGTGCAAGGGAATCGACTGTGATGCCTCTCCTTTGGATATTTCCCGCTTTTTCGATGAAGTCTGCCTTCTGCAGGGCCTTCCGGGTCAGACTGCCGCTTCCATGCGGCGGGACATCGAAACCGGCCTTTCCTATTTTGAGCGGGTTTGCGTCAACATCATGGAGGAAAACTCCACTTCCATCAAACCCGATCCGAGTGTGATTGAAATTTTCCAAAAAGATGTGATGCCCCTGTTCATCCACAATCCCCGGGTGGATATTTTGCTTCACAATACCGACTTTGGTGTGGGAGGAGTACAAAATGAGAAATGAATTGCTGCTGCTTCTCAGTGTTGTGGTGCTGTATGGCGGCGTCCTTTGGTGGATGAAGATGTTCGGCAAACAAGGACTCTATGGCTGGACTGTCCTCGCCACCATCGCGGCCAACATCGAAGTGCTGATTCTGGTGGATGCCTTCGGCATGGAACAGACCCTGGGCAATGTGCTCTTCGCCTCCACTTTCCTGGTCACTGACATTCTCAGCGAGTGCTATGGCAAAAAGGCGGCCCAGCGGGCGGTGAACATCGGCATCTTTACCTCCCTCAGCTTTATCGCCATTTCCCAGAGCTGGATGCTCTATGTACCGTCTCCCAACGACTTTATTTCCCCCAGCATTGAAGCGGTGTTCCAGAACACCCCCCGGATGATGCTGGTCAGTCTTGCAGTCTACGCCGTCACCCAGCGGTTTGATGTGTGGCTCTATCACGCCTGGTGGGACTTCACCAGCAAGCGCTGGGGCGATCCCCATCGATTCCTCTGGCTGCGGAACAACGGTTCCACCCTGGTGTCCCAGCTGCTCAACACTCTGCTGTTTACCCTGGGCGCTTTCTGGGGCACCTACGATTTCTCCACCATGATCTCCATCATGCTGTCCAGTTATGTGATCTTCATCTTTACCAGTCTGGCCGATACCCCTGCCGTCTACCTGGCCCGGCACATGGTGGAAAAGAAACAAGTCAACGAATAAGCATCGAAAAAGAGCCGCAGCTGCGGCTCTTTTTTTATCCAGCATTTTATCGTCTTGCCAAAAATCCCCTGGTGTGATAGCATGACCGAAGCAGGAACAGAATGGATATTTTCAAAAGAGAGGATGGAATGCGTCGATGAAAAAGAATACACATCTGGCCCGAGGTCTGCTATGGCTCATGGCCCTTTCCCTGGCAGCCGGATTGATGGGCTGTACACTGGAAGAAGAGGGAGAAGAAAAGCAGCCAGCCGTCTCTGTCACAGAGGAAGAAAAGTCCTCCCCCGAGGAAAAGAGCCTGGAAAAAGAAGAACTCAAAGCCGATGAGCCAGAAGAAAAGGAAGCACCGGAGGACAAAAAGCAGGAAGATCCTCTCTTGGAGAAGGACGCCTCTCAGACTTCCTCCTCTCCCATTTCAGGTGGCGACGACAAGAAAACCGCACCGGCACCGAAAACGGAACATGTGGCCTCGGCCGAGCCCCAGCAAAGCCCGGCTCAGACCCCATCGGAAACACCGGCCCAGGAACCCGCCCCTGCTCCCGACAATGCTGCGTCAGCTCCCGCGCCTCAAAACCAGGGAAATACCAATCTGGTGTGGATTCCCGCCAGCGGCGCAAAATATCACAGCTACCCCGGATGCAGCAACATGAAAAATCCTACGCAGGTGACTCAGGATGAAGCCGTCTCTATGGGGTATGATGCCTGCAAAAGATGCCACTGATGAAACTTCTTTCTCAAGAAGGCAGCAAACAATATCACAGGAAAGACAAAAAGCCGCGGCTGAGCCACGGCTTTTTCTTTTTCACCTTATCCTTCCCGCACCTGGAGGGACAGCACATCGGGCCGGGCATAATGGCCGCACACATCGTGCTCCATTTTGCTGGCAGCCGCCTGCTGCATATCCAGCTGAGCGTAAATGATTTCTTCCCGGTCCCATACCGTATCGGAAATCACATGGCCATAGGGGTCCACCACACAGCTGCCGCCGCGACAGG
>JAHZHY010000019.1:0-6938 GCA_019420045.1 Clostridiales bacterium | reverse complement strand
CGGCTGATCTCTTCTTCCCCGCTCTGGGTCTTGGGATAGTCGGCCTTGGTAAAGTACATATCGCAGTTGATGAAGAAGCAGTGGCCTTCGATGGCAATATGACGGATGGTATCCTGCCATTCCGGATTGTCATTGGTGTTGGGAGAAATATAGATGGTGATCCCCTTCTGGTAGAGGGCCACCCGGGCCAGAGGCATATAGCTTTCCCAGCAGATCAGATTGCCCATGGGCCCCCATGGGGTGTCCATCACCGGGAAAAAGTCCTTGTTGCCATCTCCCCAGACCACTCGCTCGCTGCCAGTGGGCTTTAATTTGCGATGATTGAGGGCCTCTCCCTGGGGCGAGATCATCATATTGGAATTATACAGCGTCGCCGTCACTTCGTCCCGCTCAGAATAGCCGATGCTCACATAGACTCCCAACCGTTTGGCACAGTCGATGATCTGCTGCATTTCCGCACCATTAGCCAGAATGGAATTATCGTAATAGA
The DNA here is from genome assembly GCA_019420045.1 of Clostridiales bacterium. Lineage (GTDB taxonomy): Bacteria > Bacillota > Clostridia > Oscillospirales > Butyricicoccaceae > Pseudobutyricicoccus. Next base: position 6,448 of record JAHZHY010000019.1, on the reverse strand, counting down.
CTTTCCAATCTTCTCTTCCAGCCTGGTTCCGGCTTCCCACAGTGAAGCCATAGGTCATGCCATAAGGATAGCCGGGAATAAACAATTCGGGGAACACGATGAGCTGTGCTCCATTTGCAGCGCATTCTTCCATCAGCTTGAGCACTTTTTCCACGCATTTTTCCTTTTGGAACATCACGGGGGTAGCTTGTACCACCGCCACTTTGCAAACGCTTTCCAGATCTCTCATTGTTGTGCCTCCTCTTTGGGCTGGACGAAACATTTTCTGTGCCGTCCCTTGATTTCTCGATTGTACCACGGCATAAAACAAAAGGCAAACCGAAAAAGATCAGGAACATCCCAGCTCTTCCGATTTGCCTTTTCATTTTTCTTTCGACAACAGTGTGATATCACATCCAGGACAGAGACATAGAAAAATCCCCGGAACCTTACGATTCCAGGGATTTTTCTATTCATTTGGTCCGAGTGAGAGGAGTCGAACCTCCGGCCTCTTGAACCCCATTCAAGCGCGCTACCAAACTGCGCCACACCCGGGTGCAAGAAAGATATTACCACAGTGTCCCCCATTTGGCAAGCGTTTTTTTCAAATTTTTTTGAAAAATTTGAATTTAACCATTTTCTTCCTCTTCCGTTTGTGTTCCTGTGCCCTCCAATAGCTTTTCCACTGAAGTATGCAGACCACCGGCAATCTTGGCCAAAGTGGAAATGGTGGGGTTGTTTTTATCGCTTCCCCTTTCGATGTTTCCCAAATGGGCAGCTCCCATGCCCGACAGAAAAGCTAACTTTTCCTGACTGTACCCCAACGCCTCCCGCCGGGCTTTGATATTCTGCCCCAGACGCTGCTTTGTCCGTTCCAGCTCTTCTTCCTGCCGTTTCAGCACTTCGGCCAGTTCCTTGGTCTGTCCCATTCTATCTTTCCCTCTCTGTCTCTATGAAAATTGCCTGCTGTGTATTCACCATTATTATAAAATGTCCCCCACCCCTGCGCCAGAATATCTCTGACCGGTTAAAAACAACAGGCCTTTTTTCGCCTGTCACAAAGTCCGGAGAATATTTTCCCATTCCATCGGCACACTAACACAGGGTGATATCGCGATGCTGGTTCCTTTTTTCCGCACCATTCTTCTTTACATCTTCATCATTGCAGCCTTCCGGCTGATGGGCAAACGGCAGGTGGCCGAAATGCAGGCCACCGAGTTTGTCATAACCATTTTGATCTCCGCTGTGGCCTCGGTGCCCATGCAGGATCTGAACATTCCTCTGCTCCATGGCCTGGTGCCCATTCTGACCCTGATTGCGGCCGAGATCTTTCTGTCGGTGCTGTCCATGCGCAGCCAGAAACTGCGGCGGCTGCTCAGCGGAAGGCCGGTACAGATCATCCGCAACGGCGTTCTGGACCAACAGGCCCTGCGCAAAGTGCGCATGACCCTGGACGATGTGTTCGAGACCCTGCGGCTCAAGGATGTGTTCGACCTGCGCTCCATCCAATTCGCCCAGGTGGAGACAAACGGCCAGGTGAGCCTATTGCTCTTTCCCGGCGCACAGGCGGTAACGCTGGACGCTTTGGGCAAAGCCCCTAAATCTTCCCCACCCATGGAACTGATCGTCTCTGACGGCGTTCTCTGCCGGGAAAACCTGCAGGCCATCGGCCGGGATGAGGCCTGGCTGGATTCTGTCCTGAAAGCCAATCTGCTCTCCGGCCTGAAACAGGTGTTTCTCCTGTGCGCCGATCGCAGCGGTAACATCCTTCTTTTCCGAAAGGAGGGAAAATAGCCATGGCCCGCACCTATATTGCCGCGCTCCTGCTGCTGATCACTCTCACCGGCGCTTTTTTCGCCCACAGATACACCAGGAGCCTTTCTTCCTCCTTGGCGGAAGAAGTACCCCTGTCGGCCCAAGAGGCCCGCAGAGGCGCTCTGGACGCCCTGGAAAGCCGGTATCAGCGCCTGTCCCCTTTTCTATCCACCTTTTATGTTCATTCCTCCATCGAGGAAATCGGCCAGGTACTGGAGGAATGTCAGGGCTGTCTGGAAGTGGAGAAGGATCGGGAGTACCAGCAAAAGGCTCGGCTGCTTCGCTACCTGCTGCTTCGCCTGCCCTCCAGTGACGACCCAACCTGGGAAAACATCCTGTAACCCATGACAGCAAAAAGCCGCCCGAACACCATGTTGTGTCAGGCGGCTTTTTTGTTGTCATTGAGGCTTGGTATGGATCAGCTTGCTCAGCTCCTCCATAAAGGTGCCGATGTCCTTGAACTGCCGGTACACCGAGGCAAAACGCACATAGGCCACTTCGTCCACCTGCTTCAGCTGTTCCATCACCAGTTCACCGATCTGTTCGGATTTGATCTCCCTCTCCAGGGAATTGGAAAGCTTCTGCTCGATCTCATCACAGATCTCTTCCAAAGCGGACATGGTCACCGGCCGTTTCTCACAGGCCTTCACCAAACCGCTGAGCATTTTGCTGCGGCTGAAAGCCTGACGGGAACCGTCTTTCTTGATGACCACCAGCGGTACGCTCTCCACCGTTTCATAGGTGGTGAACCTCCGGCCGCAGGACAAACACTCCCGCCTGCGGCGGATGCAGCTGCCCTCATCGGTGGGCCGGGAATCCACCACTTTACTCTCCAAATATCCGCAATACGGGCACTTCATGCCATTTCCTCCCCGCAGTTTTCCATCCATTCGTTTTGGTTTGGGGCTATTGTACCACAAAGAAACCAGGGGGAGCAAGAGTTTCCCGGCAGCCGCCTGACGCCGGGGATATTTTCTCCTTATTCATTGTCCCACAGTTTTTCGACAAATTAAACCCCTTTTTCGTCGCAACTTTCGACATCATTCGACAAAATATGAAATTTCTGGAATCTCTATCCGCAAAAAATCCCCGTCTTTCAAAAAGACGGGGATTAGAAACAGGCTTATTTCGCTTTTTTCTGATGCTTCTTCAGCAGGGCCCACAGAGGAGCGGCCACGAAGATGGAAGAATAAGCGCCGCTGACGATGCCAACGGTGATGGGAATGGCGAAATTCACCAGAGAGGAAACACCGGTAAAGATGATGAGCACGATGGTAAACAGCGTGGTCAGTGTGGTGTTGATGTTCCGGGTAAAGCTCTGGCGCACACTCTTGTCCACAATGGCGTCATAGCTCTCCCGGCGGGACAGCTTCTGATTTTCGCGAATGCGGTCAAAGGTGATGATACTGGCGTTGATGGAATAGCCGAAGATGGTAAGAGCTGCCGCGATGAAGTTCATATTCACCGGCAGCTGGAAGATCACATAGGCGCTGATCATCACCAGCACATCGTGGATTAGGCAGGCCACAGCAGCAAAACCGGACTTGAAGTCAAAACGGATGGTGATATACAGCAGCATCAGCAGAGCAGCCACCAAAGAGGACTTGACGGCAGCGGCCTGCATATCCTTGCCCACAGCCGGGCTGACATTCTGCACATCCTGCCGGGCATCGTCTTCCAGAGAGAAGGCAGATTTCATGGCCGCGTGGAGCTTCTCCCGGTCCTCGGAGGAAAGGCTCTTGGTTTTGATGAGCACCTGGGTGCCATCGCCGGTGGGCACGGCAGAAACCGTCTTGCCCGCCACATCGGCCACAGCGTTCTCTACCTTGTCGATCACATCGGGAGTAACCTCTTCTCCCAGCTGATAGGTAAAGGATGTGCCGCCGGCAAAATCGATATCCAGATTAAACAGATTGACGCCAAAGGGAGCCGCCAGCAAAGCCACAAGACCTGCGGCAATCAGCAGCACCGAAAGGATGGCGCAATATTTGAAGTTTTTTGTAGCACTGAATGTCTTCAGCATTACGCATCCCTCCCTTCACGAGCACCGTACAGCCGGATGTTGGTCACTTTCATACCCACCAGGCTGTTGAGCAGCATCCGTGTCACAGTCAGAGCAGTGAACATGGACAGGATAATGCCCAGGCCCAGAGTGATGGCAAAGCCCACGATGGTGCCCTTGCCAAAGAAATAGAGCACGGCTGCGGCGATAAAGGTGGTGATATTACTGTCCAAAATGGCGGAGAACGCCCGATGGAAGCCGGAATCGATGGCCGAGCGAATGGTCTTGCCCGCCCGCAGTTCTTCCTTGATTCTCTCAAAGATAACCACATTGGCGTCCACGGCCATGCCGATGCCCAGGATGATACCGGCGATGCCAGGCAGAGACAGGTTGACCTTGAAGATCACCAGCACCAACCCCTCCAGCACGCAGTAGAACAGCAGCGCCACGCAGGAGACGACGCCGGGCAGACGGTACACAGCGATCATGAAGATCATCACAAGCAGCACGCCGATGACACCGGCCTTAATGCTGCTGGTCAGCGCGGTCATACCCAGCTGAGCGCCCACGCTGCGCATTTCCACCTGCTCCAGGCCAAAGGGCAACTGGCCCAGGGCGATGTTATTGGCCAGGAGACCGGCTTCTTCTGCGGTAAAGCCACCGGTGATCATCACTTCCTTGCTGGTGATGCCAGTTTCTGCATACTGGCTGCCCACAGCAGGGCTGCTGATGGTCTGGCCGTCCATGACGATATTGATGTGGTTCTTGCCTTCCGACTCAGCCGCAGCCGCTTTCTTTGTAGCTTCGGTGAAGATCTCCAGACCTTCATCGGTGAGTTCCAGAGAGACATAATTCTGCTTGACGCCGGTGTTATCGATGGCGCCGTATTCGGCGGTAGCATCGGCCACCTGGTTGCCTTCCAGGATCACATTGCCGTCGTCATCCAGGAATTGCAGCTGAGCGGTGGAACCCAGAGTCTGCACAGCTTCTTCGGGATCGCTGATGGAGGGGATCTCCACTGTGACCCGACGGTCACCGGCCTGGTATACCTGAGCTTCGGTGAGGCCCTGGAAGTCCAGGCGCTGACGAAGCATATCCACAACGATTTCCATGTTGCGGCTAAGCTCCTCGGCAGGCATATCCTCGTCGGCCATGCCCTCAAAGGTGATGATGGAACCGCCCACCAGATCCAGACCCAGCCGCACACCGTTTTCGGTATCGGTGATGCTGGGGATCTGTGTGAAGCCCAGATCCACCCCGTGCCATACTGTAAAGCCAAGCAGTGCTATGACTAACAGTGAGCAAACGAAAGTGAGAATGCTCTTTTTCATTGTCCTGTTGTTTCCTCCTTTATGAAAAGCGTGACGCTTTTTGAAAAGCAACGATTATTATACTCCACCCCTGGGATTCCGTCAACAAAAAGAGGCTTTTTCGTAAAATTCCCCCTCTTTTCTGTACAATTTGTTCAAAGATCCCCTTTTTGCACCGGTTTTCCCGATGCAAAAAGAGAACATTTGCCTCCCAGGCGCGGCTGTGGGCAGAGGACATATCCTCTGCCCACAGCGAAACCTCCCTTTGCGGGAGCTTTATTCTTTTTGATTTTCTGCTTACTGAGCCAGCAGTTTTTCCGCGGCGGCCTTCTTGGCGCAGACGCAGAACACTTCCATAGCCAGCTGCAGCTCCTCAATGGGAGGATAGGAAGGAGCAATGCGCAGATTGCTGTCCCCCGGGTCCTTGCCATAGGGATAGGTGGCGCCGGCTCCGGTCATAACGATGCCCGCTTCCTTACACAGCTGCTGGGTGCGCTTGGCGCAGCCTTCCATGGCGTCAAAGCTGACAAAGTAACCGCCCTTGGGCACAGTCCAGCTGCCGGCACCGGTACCAGCCAGGTTCTTTTCCAGGGTGTTGATCACGGCGTCGAACTTGGGCCGCAGCATCTTCTTGTGGATCTCCATATGGTTCTTCAGACCGGCGGCATCCTTGAAGAAGAGCACATGGCGCAGCTGATTGATCTTGTCCGGTCCGATCTGCTGGGCCTTCATGTACTTTTTCTGCCAGGCGATGTTGGCCGGGCTTGCGGCGAAGGCGCAGACGCCGGCGCCGGGGAAGGAGATCTTGGAGGTGGAGCAGAACTCAAACACCATGTCGGCCTTACCAGCCTTGGCGCACTCCTCGATGATGTTGGGGATCTGGATGTCCTCGTCGGTGATGCCGTGGATGATGTAAGCATTGTCCCAGAAAATACGGAAATCCCGTGCCTTGGGCTGGAGGGCGGCAAAGCGGCGAACCACTTCATCGCTGTACACAACGCCCGAGGGATTGGCAAACTTGGGAACGCACCAGATGCCCTTGATGCTCTCGTCCTCAGCCACCAGCTTTTCCACCATGTCCATATCGGGGCCATTGTCATCCATGGGGATGTTGATCATCTCAATGCCGAACTGCTCGCAGATGGCAAAATGACGGTCATAGCCAGGCACCGGGCAAAGGAATTTCACTTTGTCCTTTTTCAGCCAGGGCTCATCCACACCGGCGGCGCCGAAGACCATCAGGCGGTCCACAGTGTCATACATAAAGGTCAGGCTGGAGTTGCCTCCGGCCAGCACCTGCTCCACCGGCACTTCCAGCAGGTCGGCGAACATCTGGCGGCAA
>JAHZHY010000190.1:3097-9308 GCA_019420045.1 Clostridiales bacterium | reverse complement strand
ACAGCTACCAGCACAAGAGGCCACATCCCTTTTTTCTGTCGGGGCTTTTTCCGTCTGTTACGGCTTCTGATTTTTCTGTAGTTCCTGTGCCCCAGCGCCATGAAAAACTTCCTCCATCCTGGTGTTGATGGAACCATTCTATGGCTCGGGCGGCTTTTTTATGCCTTGTCCTCAGCTGAGAAGGCTTTCGATGTCCTCTACAGACAGATGGGTATGCAGGGCCATGTCAATGGCATACCCCAAAATCTTGGCGCTTTTCACCATCAGGGCGTCGATGTCTTTGGGGGTGACGATGAGGGAGGTGGGAGGCAGTTCCTCTTCCGGCGGTGAGTTGGGGCAAAGGTCGGCCGCCAGGGTGCGGGCTTCCACTACTGTGGGGATGCCCAGGGCCAGTACCGGGGTGTGGAGGGTCTGCTCATCCAAAGGAAAGCGTCCGGGGGCGATGCCGCCGCCGGGGGTGATGCCGGTGTCGGAGAGCTGAATGGTGCGGCAGAGCCGGGAGAGCTTCCGGGACACCAGCGAGTCGATGGCGATGATGGCGTCCGGGCGGATCTTTTCGCACAGACCCAGCACCACTTCGCCGGTCTCCACACCGGTGAGTCCCAGCACTCCTGGGGCAATGGCGCTGACCCGGGCAAAGGAACGGAACACATCGGGCATGGTGTCTTTCAGATGCCGGGTGACGATGATCTTTTCGGTGCAGAGCGGTCCCAGGGCGTCGGCGGTGAGGTGGCGGTTGCCCAGCCCTACTATCAGCACGCTCTCCGGCTGGGAGGGTAGCAGGCGACGCAGCTGGCGGGCCAGCAGGGAAGAAGCGGCGGTGATGGTGTGATCCTCCCGCTCCCAGCTTTCCCCCAGCTGGAAAGTGATATAGCAGCCTTGCGGCTTGCCCATCTCCCGGGCTCCCTCCGGGGTGCGGATGTGCACCTCGGTCATGTGGATGCCACCCTGCTCTTCTTCCTTCCAATCCACCCCAGGCGGCTCCCGGCGGGTCTGCTCCTGATAGAGTTCCCGGGCCTCCAGGGCCAGGTCTGTGCGTCTCGATTCCATCGCTTTTCCTCCCATTTTTCTCTTAGTGTTTCCCGCAGAAAAGAAATATGCAAAAATTGTGTGAGAAACACTTGCATTTGCCGCCACAAAATGATAGAATAAGCAATGCTATGAATATCTGAGGTAAGGAGGTCATGATTTTGCCGAATATTAAGTCCGCGAAGAAGCGCGTGCTGGTCAATAAGACAAAGAACGAGAGAAATCGCGCCGCGAAGACAGCGATGAAGACACAGTTGAAGAAGTTCGACAGTGCCATTCAGCAGGGCACCGGCATCCAGGAGGCGTATAAGGCCACCGTGGTTTGCCTGGACAAGGCTGTTGCCAAAGGTATTCTGCACAAGAATACTGCCGCGAGAAAAAAGAGCGCGCTGGCGAAGAAGGTCAACGCCGCCGCCAAATAAGCAGTGGGATTTTGACGATCTTCCAGGGCTGGGATTTGTTCCCGGCCCTTTTTGCTGCGCAAAAAAGAAGCAATTTCATTTATTTTCCTGTTTCCCTTTACAGTGGAGCAGGAGTGTGCTAACATAAAAATGAACAATCTGTAAAAGATTGGACATTGCAAAAGGAATGAGGAGGATGATTGCTCATGAAAAAAGGCATCTTGTTGTCCGCGCTTCTTTTTTTGCTGGTGCTGTGCACCGTTTCCATGGCGGCTCCGGCCGATGTGTCGCCTCTGGCAGGCACCTATGAGGGCTGGTATTACGCCAACCAGGGACAGACCGGCCTGACCCTCACCGTCAATGAAGACGGCACCGGCGTGTTTGAGTTTTACAATATGCCCGGCCGCAGCAATGCGGAGGATGGCTCCTATACCATCAAGGCCACTTTGGAGAACGGGAACTATGTGATCAAAGGGGACGAATGGATCGAAAAACCCAGCACCTATGTGTTCGTCACCCTGAAAGGCACATTGAACAAAGATGTTTATACCGGTTTGGTAAACGGCAACAAAAACTGGGAGTTTGTGCTGAACAAGAACAACTCCAGCTATCAGGAAGTGGTGGACAGCGTCTACCAGAACCACAGCTACAAGGTGTTTGACGAAGGCATGACCTGGCAGCAGGCCAAAGAGAAGTGCGAGTCCCTGGGCGGTCATCTGGTGACTATCACCTCCCAAGGAGAGCAGAACTTTGTGTCCAAGCTGTTGACAAACGGCAGCAAGAAGCAGTACTGGATCGGCGCCACCACCACAGGCGGCACACCTCGGTGGGTCACAGGGGAAACATTCTCCTATTCCAACTGGGATGCGATCGAGCCCAACAGCCACACCCGCTCCGATGGGGAAAAGGAACAGTATGTGCATATCTACAACACCCCCAACCCGGCGGTGGGCGGCAGCAAGCGTTTTGCCTGGAACGATATGTATTATGACAACACCTATCCTGGTGAAGAGGACAACTTCTCTTTGCAGACCGTGGGATATGTGTGCGAGTGGGAGACCTGGTCGGATTCGGCAGACTGGTCCACTCCGGAGCTCCAGGAAGCGGCCGATGCCGGGCTGATCCCCGATGTGCTGGTGGGCAAGGATATGACAGCGCCGGTGACCCGGGGCGAATTTGCCGCCATTTCCGTCAATCTGTTTGAAGCCATGACCGGCGGGCGGGCCGTTATGTCCTCTCAGTGCCAGTTTGCGGACATCGCCGATAGCGAAAACAGAAACTACATTCTGAAAGCCTATAACATCGGTGCGGTGCAGGGATACAGCGCCACAGAGTTCGCCCCCGATGAGCTGATCACCCGGGAGCAGCTGGCCACCATGCTGTGCCGTGTGTACAAAAGAGCACAGTGGCCCGACTGGACATTGGAAACAGACGCAGAGTACACCATCAACTATTCCGGTGTGCCCAAGTACGCTGACGATGCCCAGATTTCTGATTATGCCAAGCCCAGCGTCTATTTTATGACCAAGTACAATGTGATCTCCGGCGTGGGCAACGGGATGTTTGCTCCCAAGAATACCAATTCCATGGAAGAGGCGGAGCACTATGCCAATGCCACAAGAGAGCAGGCCATCGCCATGTCTCTGCGCAGCTTCAAGAATCTGAAGTAATCGAGATATACAGAAAAAACACCGTTGGGAAAATCCCAACGGTGTTTTTTGTATCAGATCAGTTTATGTACTTCGATCTGGATGCGCCCTTTTTTGGAAAGGCCGCCGATCTGGGCCAGGATGGCTTTGCCTTTGCCTCGCAGGGAGATGCGGGCTCCTTCGGGCACCGGTTTGTCCCCTTTGAGTGCATCGGCCCCGTCTACCTGCACCAGACCCCGGCGGATGCATTCCGCCGCCTCTCCACGGGAGAGGGAAAAGGCCACGGTGAGCACCGCGTCCAGACGGAGGGAAGGCACGGTGTCCCGCAGGGTTTTGAACTGAAGGGGAGGAATGAGCAGGTTTTCCAGGGCCACCGGTTCCATGACGATGGAGGCGTGTCCTGCTTTTTCCAGGTTGTGGCGCACATAGTCCCCCATTTCCGCCGTCAGCAAAATGTCAGCGCTTTGTGGGGAAACCAGAATGTCCCCCACCATTTCCCGCCGGATGCCAAGCCCCATGAGAGAACCCAGGTAGTCCCGGTGGTTCAGTTCCACGCCGCCCCGGGGTCTGGCCCGCAGGGCACAGATGGGGTTGTCCTCCACAGGAATATCCTCCGGGGTCTCCATATAATCAGGGAGGAACAGAGCCAGACACCGCTCGGCTTGGGGATAACCACCGTAGAGGAAGAAGCCACGGTTTCCCGTTCGCTCCATGGCGGTGCGACATAGATTCTGCTGGCGCAGATCGAGAAAAGGAGTACAGGCCGGCTGGAAGTATTTTTCCGCCTGGCTCATTTTATCCCATAGTTGGCTGATAAGCAGCCGGTCCTCCGGCTGTTGGGCCAGAGACAGAAGTTCTTCCCGTTTGGCTGGCATAGGCCATCCCTCCTGTGTATGTTGAAATATTCATCAGGGATTATAGCATACTCCTGGGGGAAAAAGCAAAAAAGCGCCCGAAGGCGCTTTTTTGCAGTTACTCTAAAATCTGAATTCCACAGCCGATAAGGTGGGGGCCGGTGTGTACGCCAAGGGTGCAGTCGATCTCCCCTTCATAATAATGAGTGGCACAGCCGATCTCGTCGTGGAGTTTGTTTTTCAGATATTCCAGATCCCCAGGGCAGCCGCCGTGAGCGGTAGCCAGGGTGTAGGGGGTGCCATCGGTGGGGACCATAGCCCGGATGCGCTCAGCCATCTCGTCCATGGACCGATACCGGCCACGCACTTTGCTGATGCTGGCCAGCTGGCCGTCAGAGGCAAAGGAGATGATGGGCTTGATCTGGAGCATGGTGCCGGCAATGCAGCTGATCTTGCCGATCCGGCCGCCTTTTTGCAGGTATTCCAGGGTGTCCAGACTGAACATCACCTGGGTCTTTTCCCGCAGGCGGGGAACCAGGTTCAAAAGCTCTTCCCAGCTGGCTCCTTGGGCCAGGCGGTTGGTCACTTCCAGCGCCAGACAGCCTTCTCCCAGGCTGCCGCTGTTCGAGTCAAACACGGCGCATTGGAGACCTTCGTAATTTTCTGCCATCAGACGCACCATATTATAAGTACCGCTGAGACCGGCGGACAGACAGATGGCAATGACCTTTTCAAAGCCCTGGGACTTGATTTCATCCAGCAGGGAAAGCAGCGTACCGCCGTCGGGCAGGGAGGTGGTGGGCAGAGCCTGGGGCATCCGCTGGTAGATCTCCTGGGGAGTGATGTCCACTCCGTCGGAATATTCTCTATCCGGGTAAATGATTTTCAGAGGCAGTACAAAAATATTCCGCTCCCGGACCAGGGCCGGAGAGATATCGGCGCAGGAGTCGGTGAGCACCGCGATTTTTTGAGGATTCAAATGAGCACACGCCTTTCCAAAAGCCCAAAGGGCAGGTTGACGGAAAAATCCGCCGCAGGTATAATAAAACAGAAGAACATAACAGCGTTATGTGATATACTCATTATACAGACCGACGGCATTGTTGTCAATTCTTTTGAAAGGGAGGACCCTTGATGGAATATCGGGAGAAGCGGAAAGCCCAGGGCCATGAGACCGAGCAGAAGATTCTGGAAACGGCCCGGCAGCTGATGCGGAAGAATGGTTATGACGCCGGGTCCATCCGGGATATCTGCAAGGAGGCTGGGGTGACCACCGGGGCCTTTTACCATCATTTCCGCTCCAAGGAGGAGATGCTGGAAAAAGGCGGCCAGCAGCTGGATCTTTACATCCGGCAGCAGCTGGAGGCGCGGCCTTTTCACAGCAGTCTTTCCGCATTGCGTATTATTTTCACCGCTTATGCAGAATATATGGAAGAGAACCAGGGTGAACTCACGGCCCGGTATTATCAGAACATGCTGGCCATCAGCGCTCAAAAGCCCTTTGACACCGGGCGGATCATCTATCAGATGGTGCTCCACTTCGTCATGGAGGCCCAGGAGAAGGAGATCCTTTCCCGGCAGTATGATGCCGAAACGGTCACCACCTTCTGTGTCCGCCATTTCCGGGGCATTGTCATCGACTGGGCCTTCCATAACTATTCTTTTTCCCTGATGCAAGCCATGGAAAAGGAATTCAAAATGGCCTATCAGCTGTTCAAATCCCCACGGGCGCCGATGATATAAAAAAATTTACAAACAGCCGGCTTCTTTCGTCCAAAAAACCATTGGAATCTATAAAGAACTGTGATAATATAATCATGTTGATTTCATCATCTGGTTTTTAAAACTATTTAGCGGTTTTTGTGTGGCTGGAAAGGAGCCGAATATGGAAATGAGAATGGACAAGGCAAAAGAATATCTTCCCCATTATACTTTGGGAGAAGAAATATTCAATTCGGTGTCCCACGGGGTGGGGGTGGCCCTGGCCTGTGTGGGCTTTGGGATTCTGATCGTGCTGTCGGCTTTGTATGGGGATGCCTGGGCGGTGAGCAGTTCCATCGTCTATTCCTTCTCCCTCTTTGCCCTGTATCTGGCGTCTACCCTGTATCATGCCTGCCCCAACCGACGGGTGAAGGGCGTACTGCAGGTGCTGGACCATTGCTCCATTTTCCTGCTCATTGCCGGAACCTATACCCCTTATACGCTGATCACCCTGCGGGGGGTCTTGGGATGGGCCCTGTTCGGTGTGGTGTGGGGCGCGGCCATTGTGGGCGTGGTG
>JAHZHY010000190.1:0-3087 GCA_019420045.1 Clostridiales bacterium | reverse complement strand
CATTGATGTGCGGAAGTACAGCCGTATTTCCCTGGCCTGCTATGTGGCCATGGGGTGGGTGGTGGTGCTGGCCATCCGGCCGCTGATGGCATCGCTGGCATGGAATGGACTTGTGCTGCTGGCGCTGGGCGGCGTATTTTACACCGTGGGCATCATCTTCTATGTGATCCGCCGCAGTTATATGCATTCCATCTGGCATCTTTTTGTGCTGGCGGGCAGCGTGTGCCATTATCTGAGCATCCTGCTCTATGTGATCCCCGCCACCTTCTGAGAAAGAGAATTTTTGTAAAGTCGGGAAAGGCGGTGAAAAGCCATGAAGAAAGAAATCAGAGGCAAGCGGATCATTCTGCGGGAACAAAGGGAAGAGGACGCACCGTTTTTTGCCCATTGGTTCAACCAGCCTCAGGTCATGTTTCAGTGCGGCTTTGAAAAGCCCACGGACGAAGAAAAAATAAAGCGGCAGATCACCGTCGATCACAGGTCCGAAGATTCCCTTTGGTTCACCATCACCGATAGGGAGGGGCGCATTGTGGGCGAGACCGGCCTTTTGCGGATGTTTCCGGCCTGGCATCAGACCGATCTGACCATCATCATCCCCGACCCGGAGATGCAGCACAAAGGATATGGCACGGAAGCCATGGAGATCATGCTGGATCTGGCTTTTCATGAGTATAAAATGCACCGGGTTTCCATTGGGGTGGTGGCGCTGAACACCAGTGCATTGGAATTTTATAAAAAGATGGGATTCCGGCAGGAAGGTATTCTGGAAGAGGCCTATTATTATAAAGGCGCGTACAGCGATTTTGTAATGATGCGCATCCTCAGCCGGGAATGGAGATAACCGATCAAAGGGTTTGCAGCCGCTGAGAGGCGGCCCATCTCCCTTCGGAGGAATTCTTGGAGAGGGGAGAATTTGTCCTTGACAAAATCAGTGAGACATGGTAGGATATAAAGGCACTCATGAGTGCAGCCATCAGGCTGTGGAGAAGTACTCAAGTGGTGAAGAGGCTCCCCTGCTAAGGGAGTAGGGCTCGAAAGGGTCGCGAGGGTTCAAATCCCTCCTTCTCCGCCAAGAAAAGACACGCTGTCCAGCGTGTCTTTTTTGCTATCTATCCCAAAAAAAGAGAAAGGCGGAAACGGGTATGCTGCGAATCAAAGGGGCCAGAGTGCTGTGTCCGGACAGCGGACTGGATCAGGTGATGGACATCCTCCTGGAGGAGGGGAAGGTGGCCGCCATGGGAAATGGCTTGCCGGAACAGGAAGGGGAAGCGGTCATCGACGCCCGGGGACTGTGTGCGGCCCCGGGGCTGATCGATGTGCATGTCCACTTCCGCGATCCGGGACAGACCCACAAGGAAACTATCCAGACCGGGGCGGAGGCCGCCAAGAAGGGCGGCTTTACCACGGTGATCACCATGGCAAACACCAAGCCTCCGGTGGACAATGTGGAAACGCTTCGGTATGTGCTGGAAGAGGGGAAAAAGACCGGCATCCATGTGCTTCCCGCCGCCTGCATCACCAAGGGCATGGCAGGAAAGGAGCTCACCGATCTGGAAGCTCTTTGTCAGGCCGGAGCGGCAGGATTCACTGATGACGGCATTCCTCTGCTGGACAGCGGCCTGTGCCGCAAAGCCATGGAGCAGGGAGCCAGACTGCACAAACCCCTGAGCTTCCACGAAGAGGACCCGGCCTTCATCGGCGAAAACGGCATCAACCGGGGCAAAGCCTCGGAACGCCTGGGGATTTTCGGCTCTCCGGCCGTGGCGGAGGACTCTTTGGTGGCCCGGGATTGTATGCTGGCCCTGCACATCAGCTCCAAAAACGCCGTGGCCATGGTGCGCCTGGCCAAAAGCCTGGGGGCCCATGTGACGGCGGAAGTCACCCCTCACCATTTTACCCTCACCGAGGATGCGGTGGCACAGCATGGGGCCATGGCAAAGATGAACCCGCCTCTCCGCACAGAGGAGGACCGGCAGGCCCTGATTGAAGGACTAAAAGACGGCACCATTGACATGATCGCCACCGACCATGCCCCCCACTCTCAGGAGGAGAAGGGGACGGAGCCTTTGTGGAAGGCCCCCAGCGGAATCATCGGCTTGGAGACCGCTCTGGCTCTGGGAATCACCGAGCTGGTGGAAAAGGGACACCTGACCCTGGTGCAGCTGATGGAAAAAATGAGCCTGGCGCCGGCTCGTCTGTATGATCTGGACGCCGGGTATCTGGCCGCCGGCGGTCCCGCCGATCTGGTGCTCTTTGATCCCTGCGAAAGTTGGGAAGTGACCGAAGAAGAGCTGCGTTCCCGCAGCAAAAACACCCCTTTCCTGGGCAGACGCCTTACCGGCCGGGTGAAATACACCATCTGCCAGGGGAAGGTGGTCTATGCCCATCAGGGCTGAGGTGGTCTTTTCTTCAAGCGGTAGGCGATCAGCTCAGGGCTGACCCCGAAGGCCTGGGCCAGCTGGGGGATGGTGCAGCCGTCGTATTCCTCCAGGGCGCTGTCGTCGATGAGCAGGCAGACGGCGAAGCGGCTGGCCTCCCATTCATAGCGGCTGATGGGGAACAGGGTGTTCTGGCGAAGAAAGGGCGTGTTGGCTTTGGGATGGAGGATGGCGTGGCCCAGTTCGTGGGCGCAGGTGAAGCGCCGTTGGTTTTCCTCCAGACTGCTGTTGAGATGGATGACCTGGTGCCGGTAACTGCAGCTGTAATAGCCCCGGATGGAGCCCAAAGGCTCGGTGATCAGGATGATATGGCGCAGGCGGGCGATCTCAAAGGGGTCCCGGGTGCCATAGCGGCGCACCAGACGGGAAACGATTTGGTGGACCATAGGGCTTCACCTCATCCTTCGGTATTTTTTCGGTGTGAATTTTTCCTTGGCCAGAGCTTTGGTCACTTCCAGCTGCCGCCGGAGACTGGATACCAGCAGACGGCGGGTAGGGCTGTCCAGGGGTTCGCCGTCGAACATCAGCGCACCCTCGCCGCCTTCCAAAAGGGCCAGCATGGCCGAAAGCCGCCGGTCGATCTGCCGCCGGTCCCGGGGTGTGAGAAAGCTTCCTCGCTCCCGGTTTCGCCGCGGGCGGGGAGAGTTGG
>JAHZHY010000189.1 GCA_019420045.1 Clostridiales bacterium | reverse complement strand
CCGCCACCCCCCTTTGCACAAGGGGGGCTTCTTTGCCGGATTGCACACAACCGGCTTTTTCTGCGGTACTGGGCTAGGATTGCAGAGCGGCCATATCCGGGTGATGGTTTATCACACCCGGAGCATAGGAGCGAACAACGCATATAGCCTTCAGCGAGTTTTGGGTGCAGCGTCACGCTGCGCGGGAGATAGTATTTATGGATCAGATCAATTTGCTTTTTGAGCCACTGTTCAATTTTCTGGAGAGCGTCCCCCAGGCGGGGCCGTGGTACACCAATACCATCCGCTTCGTCATGCCCTTTCTGGCCCTGGGAGTGCTCATCGATGTGCTCCGCTCTCTGCTGCGGGTGGAAAACCCGGCGGAGACCTGGGGCTACCTGGAAACCCCCGAAGGGGAACAGCTGCCCATCACCCATTGGGAAAACACCCTGGGCCGGGCTCCTTCCTCCGATGTGGTGCTTTCTTACCCCAGCGTGTCCCGCACCCACGCCGGCCTGATCCGGGACGATGAAGGGCAGTGGACCATCACCGACCTGGGCAGCAAAGGGGGTACCTATGTCAACGGGGAAGAGGTGGAGGGCAAAACCCCTATCCACCCGGGGGATACCCTGGAACTGGGCGGCGTGGAGCTGCTCTTCCTGCCGGTGCCCCATGAGGAAAAACAGCGGGAGATCGCCAAGCGGCGGAAGAAAAGCCGCCCGGTGCCCCCCTGGGGCTCCCTGGTGATCCTCACCCTCTTCCAGATCCTCACCGCCATCCAGTTTGCCGTGGCCGAGGGAAGGGAATGGAACCCCCAGATCCCTCTGGCTTTCTTCGGATTGACCTGCACCATGTGGTGCTATGTGTTCGCCCTGCGGGCCATGCGCCGGGTGGGCTTTGAAATGGAGATCATCGTCTTTTTCCTGTGTACCCTCAACCTGGCGGTGACGGCTTCCTCAGTCCCCAGCAAAATGCTGAAGGAATTTTTCATGATCCTTGCAGGCCTGGTGGTCTTTCTGGCCCTGGGCTGGTATCTGCGGGACCTGCGGCGGGCATCCCGCCTGCGCTACCTGATGGGGGCCGGAGCCGTGGTGCTCTTTCTCATCAACCTGGCCATCGCCGGGGTGAGCCACGGCGCCCGCAACTGGGTGGAGATCTTCGGCATCCGTTTCCAGCCCTCGGAACTGATCAAGGTGGCCTATGTCTATGCCGGGGCCGCTACACTGGATAAACTCTTTACCAAGCGGAACCTTTATGGCTTCATCCTGTTCACCGGCTTCTGCCTGGGGTGCCTGGCCATTATGAAGGACTTCGGCACCGCCGCCATCTTCTTCATTACCTTTTTGGTCATCGCCTTTTTGCGCTCGGGGGATTTCGCCACTCTGTCCCTCATCACCGGCGGCGCCGCCTTTGCCGGCATGATGGTGCTGCGGTTCAAGCCCTATATCGCCGAACGCTTTGCCGTGTGGGGCCATGTGTGGGAACAGGCCAGCGGCAAGGGCTTCCAGCAGACCCGCACCATGTGTGCCGCCGCTTCCGGGGGTCTGGTGGGTGTGGGCGCCGGAAAGGGCTGGCTGGAAGGGGTTTTTGCCGCCAATACCGACCTGGTGTTCGGGATGCTGTGCGAAGAATGGGGGCTGATTATCGCCCTTTTGTCGGTGGCGTGCATTGTGACGCTGGCGGTTTTCGCCGTGCGGTGCACCAAGGCCGGGCGGTCTACCTTCTATACCATCGCCGCCTGCGCCGCCACATCCCTGCTGGTGTTCCAGAGCATCCTCAACATCTTCGGCTCGGTGGATCTGCTGCCCCTCACCGGCGTCACCCTGCCTTTTGTCTCCTATGGCGGTTCCAGCATGATCAGCTCCTGGGGGCTGCTGGCCTTCCTCAAGGCCGCCGACACCCGCCAGAACGCCAGCTTCGCCATCAAACTGGAAAAAAGGCGCAAGAGAAAGGAACGGTCGGATCATTATGAAGAAGATTGAAAAACGGGCCCTGATGTGCCTGCTCCTGTCCGGAGCCCTGGTGCTGGGACTGTGCATCTTTTCGGTGCGGTTTTTCGTCTACGGCAGCCAGTGGGCCTCCTTTTCGGCAAACCAGCATCTCTATGCCGGAGGGGGTCTGAGCCGTGGAGCGGTGCTGGACCGGAGCGGCGTGGTGCTCACCGAAACCAAGGACGGCGCGCGGCAGTATAACGAAGACAAAAGCGTGCGCATGGCCACCCTCCACGCCGTGGGGGACCCCCAGGGGCGCATCGGCACCGGCATCCAGACCCGGCTGGCAGGCAAGCTCAGCGGCTATAAT
>JAHZHY010000188.1 GCA_019420045.1 Clostridiales bacterium | reverse complement strand
TTGTGCGGCAGCCAGAGCTGCCAAAGCGGCCCCCAGCATTTCTGCCCGCAGCCGTGGGCGGAGGGGCTGGGGAACGGCGGAGAGAGCCTGGTCTCCCAGGCAGGCCTTCAGAGCGCAGAAGCACTCATCTCCCAGGATGCCCGCCTTGTGCAGATCGTGCAGGAGCAGTTGGGCTGCCGATTGATCCACCTGGTCTCCCAGAGCGGCCACGGTGTGCTGCAAAAGGGCAGAAGGTCCCATGGGCACCCGGACAATACGGATATATCCCCCGCCGCCCCGACGGGATTCCACACTGAACCCCCGGGCCGGGGAAAACCGGGTCTCGATCACATAGTTGATCTGGCTGGGGGCGCAGCCGAAGCGGCTGGCCAGTTGGCTGCGCTGAAGCTCCACGGCGTCCTGGCCGGTGAGCTGGTCGGTGATGAATTGGGCGATGAGATCGGACAGTTTCATGGGGATTCCCTTCCTCAAAATATTTGACTTTGACTTTCTTTGACCTTATGCAAACAGTATAGCAAATATTTTTTAAATTGCAAGAGGGGGTGTATGTAGCCCAAAACCTGTTCATTGGGTTTTGGGCGGGGAGGAAAGAGAAGAAGGCGTGGATGCACCGCCGAATCGGTTTTCGTGAGGCAGGGTCACAGGGCCGCCCAATTCCTGGCGGAGCTGCCGCCAGGACAGATTTTCCAGGTTCTGATTTTTTTCCACTTTGTTCGGCACCACCTTTTTTGTCATTTTTTCGCTGAGGGTATTTTTTCCGAAGATTCGCAAAAAATTCATTTGCAATTTCCGCAAATCATGGTATGATGAATCTGTAATTTAAAGAGGAGGTGCTTTTCCCATGGCTTATAAAATCAGCGATGCTTGCGTAAGCTGCGGCGCTTGCGCGGCTCAGTGCCCCGTCAGCGCGATCAGCGAAGGCGATTCTCACTACGAGATCAATGCCGACACTTGCGTGTCCTGCGGCGCTTGTGCTTCCACTTGCCCCGTTGGCGCCATCAGCGAGGAATAAGACATTCGGACAAGCCTGGCCGTTTTGCAAAGAAACCCTTTGCAAAACGGCCTTTGTCATATCTATATGGATTATCTGCATCCCCATTTTTCAGAGAGGAGTTTTTGCCTGTGGATATCAAACGATTTGAAAGTTTCCGCGACGCCGTTTTGGAGCCGGTGTGCTCGGTGATCGTGGGAAAAAGAGAAGTGGCCCAGCTGGTGCTCACCTGCTTTGTCTGCTCGGGCCATGTGCTGCTGGAGGATGTGCCGGGTACCGGCAAAACCATGATGCTGAGAGCCTTTTCCAAAGTGCTGGGGGGCAAGTTCAGCCGCATCCAGTTTACCCCGGATCTGCTGCCCTCCGATCTGACCGGTATCGACTTTTACAACCAGAAGACCGGGGAATTTGAATTTCATCCCGGCCCTCTTTTTGCCAATATCGTGCTGGCTGATGAGATCAACCGGGCCACGCCCCGCACCCAGTCCAGCCTGTTGGAGGCCATGGAGGAGCGGCAGATCTCGGTGGACGGCAAGACCTATCCCCTGGAAGAGCCGTTTATGGTCATGGCCACCCAGAACCCCTTGGAGTCCTACGGCACCTTCCCCTTGCCGGAAGCTCAGACCGACCGGTTCTTCATGCGTCTGCACATGGGCTATCCCGACCGGCAGGAGGAACTGGAGCTGATCGGCCGGCCCAGCACAGCCCATATGATCGATTCTTTGCAGGCCACCGTCACACAGGAGGACATCGCCTATGTACGGGAAAACTACACCCAGGTGAAATTTTCTCCCGTGGTTTCCGGCTATCTCATGGACCTGGTGGAAAAGACCCGCCAGGACAGCGGCTTTTCTGTGGGCGTCAGCACCCGCGGCGCCATCGCCCTGTACAAAGCCGCTCAGGTGACGGCTGCCTTCCATGGCCGGGATTTTGTCATTCCCGAGGATGTGAAGGACATGGCGCCCCATGTGCTGGGACATCGCCTGTCTTCCTCTTCCCTGGCCTCCTCCCGGGATGTGCAGACCTATCTGCAAAAGCTCATCGCCGCCGTGCCGGTGCCCACAGAGAACCTGTAAAGGAGGGAGGCACTTTGCTTTTCCTTCTTTTTCTGCTCATTGTCTGCGCTCTGCTCTGTGAACTGGTGTCGGTGAAAAGCACGCTGTCCCGTGTGTCATACAGTTGCCGTCCTTCCCAAAATGTGGTGGAGCCGGGAGAGGAATTCCAGCTTTTGACCATCATACAAAATGGCAAATGGCTGCCGGTGTCCTATCTGGAAGTGGTACAGAATCTGCCCCATGACATCTGTCTCAATGCCTATCTGGGCCATTTCCAAAGCGATCCCACAGTGGCTCGGCTTTATTCCTCCTGCTTTCTGGGCCCCCGGCAAAAGCTCACCCGGCGCATCAGGGCCAGCCTGCCTCAAAGAGGACGGCGGATCATATCCGATGCTGCCATCACCGGCGGTGATCTGCTGGGGTTTACCAGCCGGTCCCAGAGTATTCCCCTTTTTTATGAGATCGTGGTGCTGCCCGCCCGGGTGGAAGAACCGGCCCTCAGCCGGGCTTTGGGCGGCTTTCTGGGGGATGTTTCGGTGCAGCGGTTTATTCTGGAAGACCCCATGCTTACCATCGGCGCCCGGGAATACACCGGCAGAGAGCCGATGAAATCCATCAGCTGGAAGCATTCGGTGCGCACCGGCCATCTGATGGTGAAGGAGCTGGATCACACGGTGGAAAACACCGTCACCGTGCTGCTCAATGTGGAGGGAGGAAGCCACGAGGAACTGGAGCGGTGCTTCTCACTCACCCGTATGGTGCTGGAGGCCCTGGAGAAGCGGGGCTTTTCCTGCTCCTTTCTCACCAATGCTGCCACCGCCGGAGCCATCGGCCAGTGGAACCAGGTGTCTGACGGCTTGGGCCCCGGCCATACCCGCGCCATTCTGGAGGGCCTGGGACGGGCCACTTACGATGTGCGGGAACCTTTTTCCTCTTTGGTCAGCCGGGCGGTGCGGGGGGCCAGGGATGGACAGGCCCACATCCTCATCACTCCGGCGCCGTTGCAGAGAAGTGATGCCTTCCTGG
>JAHZHY010000187.1:1066-12406 GCA_019420045.1 Clostridiales bacterium | reverse complement strand
TTGTTCCTTAACCGCCGGGGCAACAGCCGCCTGGTCACCTGTGTCAGCTGCGGCTATATCCCTCAGTGCGAGAACTGCTCGGTGGCCCTGACCTATCATTCCAAAAACGGACGGCTTATGTGCCATCACTGCGGCTATTCCCAGCCCATGCCGGAAAAATGTCCCCAGTGCGGGGAAGAGCATCTGCGGCTGGTGGGCTTCGGCACCCAGAAGGTGCAGCAGGAGCTGGAAAGCAAATTCCCCGGCATCCAGATTATTCGCATGGACGCCGACACCACGGTGCAGCGCACTTCCCACGAAAAATTGCTGGACGCCTTCGGCAGAGGGGAAGCCCAGGTGCTGCTGGGGACCCAGATGATCGCCAAAGGGCTGGATTTTGACAATGTGACCCTGGTGGGGGTGCTGGATGCCGATCTGTCTTTGTATAGCGGAGATTACCGGGCGGGAGAACGCACCTTTTCCCTGCTCACCCAGGTCATTGGCCGGGCGGGAAGGCGGGAGCGGGAAGGCCGGGCGGTGATCCAGACCTATACGCCGAAAAATCCGGTGATTTTAGCGGCGGCGGCCCAGGATTACGACAGTTTTTATGACTATGAGATAGATGTGCGTCAGGCGCTGCTGGCGCCGCCCTTCGCCCATGTGATCTCCTTCCTCCTCAGCGGGGAAAACCAGGAGAGGACCCTTCGCTCGGCCCAGCGCTTGGCCGCCACACTGGAAGGGTGCTTCCAGGGACCATACGCTGCCTTGCGCGCTCCGGTGCTGGGGCCTGCGCCCCCGGCCATTCAAGTGCTGGGCCGAAAGTACCGTTATCAGGTGTCCTTCCGGGGAAAGGATGACGCCGTGACCCGGCGCCTGGTGATGGATCTTCTCCGGGCTTTTTATGGGGACTCGGCAAACCGGGGAATTACCCTGGTGGCCGACATCGATCCCTATTCCTTATAAATCTAAAACATCCATTTTAATCACGAAGGAGTTTTGAAAAATGGCAATTCGTACCATTGTCACTGAGGGGGACAGCTGCCTTACAAAGGTGTGCCGTCCTGTCACCGATTTCAACGACCGTCTCCATATGCTGCTGGATGATATGCGGGACACTCTGGAAAAGGCCGAGGGCGCCGGTCTGGCCGCACCCCAGGTGGGCATTCTCCGCCGGGCCGCTTTGATCATGGACGGCCAGGGTGGCTATATCGAACTGATCAATCCGGTGATCACCTGGGAAGAGGGAAGCCAGGACGGCCCCGAGGGCTGTCTCAGCGTTCCCGGCCGCTATGGCATGGTGGAGCGGCCTCAGCGGGTGACTGTCCGCTTCCAGGACAGAAACGGTAAGGATCAGGAGATCCATCTGGAAGACTTCCTGGCCCGGGCTGCCTGCCATGAGATCGACCATCTGGATGGCCTTTTGTACACCCGCCTGGTATCCAGATATCTGAACCCTGAGGATTTTGAATGATGCGTATTGTTTATATGGGAACGCCGGAATTTGCCGTGGCCCCCTTGGAAGGGCTGCTGGAAATGGGGGAAACTGTGGTGGGGGTCTTTACCCAGCAGGACAAACCCCAGGGCCGGGGCATGAAAATGGCGCCGCCGCCGGTGAAAAAGGCGGCGCTGGAACATGGTCTTCCGGTGTTTCAGCCCCAGAGCTTCAAAACGGAGGAAGCCTTCCAGCAGCTGAAAGACCTGGAGCCCGATCTGGTGGTGGTGACAGCCTATGGGCAGATTTTGCCCAAGCGGGTGCTGGAGCTGCCACGGTATGGCTGTGTCAATGTTCACGCTTCCCTGCTTCCCGATTACCGGGGAGCCAGCCCCATTCAGCAGGTGATTTTGCGGGGAGAGACCAAAACCGGCGTGACCATCATGCAGATGGACCGGGGACTGGATACCGGGGATATTTTGCTCATGCAGGAGATTCCCATCGAGCCCCGGGAGACGGCGGACAGCCTCCACGACAAGCTGGCTGTGCTGGGCAAAGAGACTTTGTGCCTCTTTATGGAAAAACTGAAAAAAGGGGAGATCACTCCGGAGCCCCAGCCCAAAGAGTGCCGGTTTTATGCGCCGCTGATCAAAAAGCAGGATGGGCAGATTCATTTTACCGAAAGTGCTGCAACAATCGACCGGATGGCCCGGGGCCTGATGCCCTGGCCGGGAATTTTCACCACTTTCCAGGGGAAGACTATCAAATTGTTCGGAATTCATGTGAAAGAGGGGTCTGGCGGTGAGCCGGGAGCTATCCTGGATTGCTCGCCGGAAGGACTGACGGTGGCCTGTCCCGATGGGCAGGTGGTCATCGCCCAGCTTCAGGCCCCCGGGGGAAAGAGAATGGCCTGTGTTGACTATTTCAGAGGGCATCCGTATAATAAGGACGACCGTTTCGAATAGCAGAAAGGACGATCTTCATGTTTTTTGATTATTACTATCTGGTCCTGGTCATGCCTGCCATTTTGTTCGCTCTGTGGGCCCAGGCTCAGGTGAGTGGAACATTTGAAAAGTTTTCCAAAGTGCGCACCATGCGGGGCCTTACCGGCGCCCAGGCGGCGGAGGCCGTTCTGCGGGCTGGAGGGGTCTATGATGTGCGCATTGAGCGCGTTGCCGGCAACCTCACCGACCATTTTGATCCCCGGGCCAAGGTGATCCGCCTGTCCGATTCGGTGTATGACAGCCCCAGTGTGGCGGCTGTGGGCGTTGCGGCCCACGAAGCGGGCCACGCTGTGCAGCACGCCCAGGACTATTTCCCCATCAAGGTGCGTTCGGCCATCATCCCGGTGACTCAGATCGGCTCTTCTCTGGCTTTGCCTTTGATCATCATCGGCCTGGTGCTTTCCAGCCTGAATCTGGTTTATCTGGGCATTGCCTTTTTCGGTCTGTCCACCGTGTTCCAGGCAGTGACCCTGCCGGTGGAGTTTGATGCCTCCCGCCGGGCCATTGCCACGCTGGGAGAAGAGGGGCTTTTGGCCCGTGAAGAATTGCCCGGTGCCAAGAAGACCCTGCGGGCCGCCGCTCTCACCTATGTGGCGGCGCTGGCCGTCTCTTTGGCACAACTGCTTCGGCTGCTGCTGGTCTTTGGCGGCCGCCGGGACGACTGATGGCCGCTTCGGCCCGCTCCGCCGCTTTGGAAGGGCTGAAAGCCTGGCGGCTGCGGGGAACCTGGCCCGATCAGTTTGTGAAAAAAGAGCTGCCCGCCCTGGGCCTTTCCCCAAAGGACAAGGGCCTTTCGGTGCAGCTGTTATATGGCACCATCCAGAATTTGCAGCGCATTGACTTTTATATCGGCTGCTATTCTTCGGTGAAACTGCGCAAAATCATGCCCCAGGTGCTGGACTGCCTGCGGCTGGGGGTCTATCAGCTGATATTTCTTGAAAAGATCCCTGTCAGTGCCGCGGTGAACGAGTCGGTGAACCTGGCCAAGAAGGCCGGAGGAGCGCGGGCGGGCGGTTTTGCCAACGCCATTTTGCGAAAAGTGGCCTCTCAGCGGGATAGTCTGCCGGAAGTGACAGGGGAGGATGCCTCTGCACGCATGGCGGTCTATTACTCCCACCCTCTGTGGTTCGTCCGGCGAATGATCTCCCTTTTGGGAGAAGAGGAGACCCGCAAGCTTCTGGAGGCCGACAATATGCCGCCGCCTGTGACCGCCCGGGTCAACCGGCTTCGTCTGACAGGCGAAGAGCTGATCGCCCGGTTGGCAGAGGAAGGGGTCACGGCCCACCTGCATCCCTGGCTGCCCGACTGTATCGTTTTTGAAACAGGGGGCGACCTGACAAGCACTCGCTGTTTTGCAGAGGGGCTGTTTTACATCCAGGATGCCGCCAGCCAGCTTCCGCCCTGGGCGCTGGACATTCAGCCGGGGGAGAATGTGGTGGATGTGTGCGCCGCTCCCGGCGGTAAAACCCTCATCGCCGGGCAGATGCAGCAGGGGCAGGGGAGTCTCATTGCCATGGATCTTCACCCCTTCAAATGCCGCCAGCTGGAGGAGACAGGAAAACGCATGGGGCTTTCTCAGCTCTCCGTGCGCTCCTGGGATTCCACCAAGGCCGCTTCCGATCTTCTGGGCCAGGCGGATAAAGTGATCTGCGATGTGCCCTGCTCGGGTCTGGGTATTATGCGGAAAAAGGCCGATATCCGCTTCAAAAAAGAGGAGGAACTTTCGGACCTGCCCCAGATCCAGGGGAAGATCCTGGAAGCCGCCTCATCCTATTGCCGCCCTGGCGGAAAGCTGGTCTATTCCACCTGCACTATTCTGCCGGAGGAAAACCAGCAGGTGGTGGAGGATTTTTTGAAGCAGAACAAGGAGTTTTCCCTTTGTCCTCTGGTGCTGCCCGGGGACATGGGAGCGGAAGAGGGATACCGCACCTTCTATCCCCACAAAGATGGCACCGACGGGTTCTTTATTGCCTGTCTGCGCCGGAATCAGGAGTCCTGATATGGAGAAAGTTTGCATCAAATCCATGCTGCCCAAGCAGTTGCAGGAATACATGGTCTCTTTGGGAGAACCTTCTTACCGGGGGAAGCAGGTCTTTCGCTGGCTGACCCAGGGGGTCGCATCCTTTGACGAAATGAGCGACCTGTCCAAACCCCTGCGGGAAAAGCTGAAAGAGAAGGCTTTTATTACAAAGCCGGAGATCGTCCGAAAGCAGGTCTCCGCCCGGGACGGCACGGTGAAATACTTATTCGGCCTTGCAGACGGCAACTGTGTGGAAACGGTGGTCATGCGTTACCAGCATGGCAACAGCGTCTGCCTTTCCACCCAGGCCGGATGTCATATGGGCTGCGCCTTCTGCGCCTCCTTTGAAAAAGGGGAAACCCGGGATCTGACTCCGGCGGAGATATTGGATCAGGTGCTGTTTGCCCAAAAGGACAGCGGGCTGAAAATTTCCAACATCGTGCTCATGGGCACCGGGGAGCCGCTGGACAACTATGACAATGTGGTGCAGTTTCTCCGTCTGGTCAGCTGCCCGGAAGGGCTCAATATCGGGATGCGCCACATTTCCCTTTCCACCTGCGGGCTGGTGCCCCGGATCCGGGAGCTCTCTCAGCTGGATTTCCAGCTGACGCTGTCCATCTCCCTTCACGCGCCCAACAACAGGATCCGCAGCACCATCATGCCGGTGAACAACAAATACCCGGTGGAGGAGCTGATCCGGGCCTGCCGGGATTACTTCGCCGCCACCGGGCGGCGCATCTCCTTTGAATATGCCATGATCGCCGGGGTCAATGACAGCGACAGCTGTGCCAGAGAACTGGCCGCCCTTTTGCGGGGGCTGATGTGCCACATCAACCTGATCCCTCTCAATCATGTGGAGGGAAGTCCTCTGGCTCCCTCCAGCCGGGAGACCATCCGGCGTTTTCAGGAGATCTTGCAGAAGAAGGGGTTCAATGTGACGGTGCGCCGCAGTCTGGGTGGGGATATTGACGCATCCTGCGGCCAGCTCCGGCGCAAGGCCATGGCGGAAAAGAGGAATCAGAACAAATGAAATTTTGGGGAAATTCCGATACGGGAATGGTGCGCAGCGAAAACCAGGATACCTACCTGATGGCCTCTTTGCCTCAGGGAGTAGAGCTTCTGCTGGTTTGTGACGGCATGGGCGGCGCCCAGGGAGGAAAAGTGGCCAGCACCATTGCCTGCCGCGCCTTTGAAGAGGAGGCACGCCGCCTTCTTCAGAAGGAAGAGGGAGAACAGCCCTCCTTTTCCGATGTGGTCACCGAGGCAGCCCAGGCAGCCAACCGGGCGGTGTATGAAAGCGCCCAGCAGGATGTAAAACTCATAGGAATGGGCACCACACTGGTGTGCTTGCTCACCGACGGCAAACAGGCGGTGGTGGGCAACATCGGCGACAGTCGGGCCTATCTCATCGATGGGGAAGGCCTGCGCCAGGTGACAAACGACCATTCCCTTGTGGCTGAGATGGTGCGGCGGGGAGAGCTGTCTGCCATGGAGGCCCGGCACCATCCCAATAAAAATGTGATCACCCGGGCTTTGGGTGTGGAGCAGTCGGTGAGCTGTGATGTGTTTCCCCTGACACCGGGGGAAGGCCAGTTTGTGCTGCTTTGTTCCGACGGCTTGACCAATGAGGTCAGCGAACCGGAGATCTATTACGAAGTGTTCCAGTCCCAGGAGCCGGAAAAGGCCTGCGATACCCTGATCGACATCGCCAAGGATCGGGGCGGACGGGACAATATCACTGTTTTGCTGGCATCATTCTAGGAGGAGTGTACGGTGGATAAATATATCGGCAAAATGCTCGATAACCGCTATGAGATTCTGGAGGTTATCGGGCGCGGCGGCATGGCCGTTGTATATAAAGCAAAATGCCACAGGCTCAACCGGTTTGTGGCGGTGAAGATCCTCAAGGAGGAGCTGGCCCAGGACGAGGAATTCCGCCGCCGTTTCCGGGATGAATCCCAGGCGGTAGCCATGCTGTCCCATCCCAACATCGTGTCGGTGTACGATGTATCCCGCACAGGGGATGTGGAGTACATCGTCATGGAGCTGATCGATGGCATCACCCTGAAGGATTACATGGAGCGGAAAAGCCCTTTGGGGTGGAAGGAAACGGTTTTCTTTGCCCTTCAGATCGCAAAGGCGCTGGAGCACGCCCATGGCCGGGGTATCATTCATAGGGATATCAAGCCCCAGAACATCATGGTGCTGCGGGATGGCACGGTGAAAGTGGCCGATTTCGGCATCGCCCGCCAGGCCGCCAGCAACAATACTTACAATATGGGAGAGGCCATCGGGTCGGTTTACTATGTGTCTCCCGAGCAGGCCCGGGGCGGCCACATCGACAACCGCTCGGATCTTTATTCTCTGGGCGTGGTCATGTATGAAATGCTCACCGGGCGTCTGCCCTTTGAGGGGGATACCCCTCTGGCGGTGGCCTTGCAGCATATCAACTCGGTGCCCCTGTCCCCCAGAGATCATGTGCCCGACATTCCCAAGACGCTGGAAGATATTGTGATGAAAGCCATGGCGCCTCAGCCGGCTGACCGCTATCGCAGCGCCACGGATATGATCCAGGATATGGAGAATTTCCGGGACGATCCTCATTATAAGATCAATGTGGCTGCTGTTCATCCAGTGAATGCTGTCCGGTCCCGGGACCCGGAAGAGACCCAGGTGATCCAGTACTCTTCGGAACTTCAGGCCGCAGCCCAGCGCAAGAATGCCCAGCGTCTGAAAACGGCAGCTCCGGTGGAAGAGGATGACGAGGAGGAAGAAGAGGAAGAGCGGGGAAAACGACGGATTTCCAGCTCGCTGACTTTCACCATTCTGGCCATCGCCATTTTCGCCATCGGTGCAGGTTTCTTTATCTTTGCCGTCATCAATCCTTTTGGCAGCGACAAAAAACCGGCGGCTGAGACCACTTTGAAAGCCCCTAGCCTGGTGGGCAAGGTCTATCAGGATGTGATTGCCGATCCGGAGATCACAGAGCAGGGGATCATCATCAAAGAAAAGACCCGGATTTATGACAAAGACGCCAAAGAAGGGGAGATCCTCAGCCAGGACCCTGAAGCGGGAGAAAATCTGGGCGAGGACAAGGTGATCTATGTAGAGGTGTGCAAGGGCGCACCGGCCATGGAAATGGTGGATGTGGTGGGACAGACTTCCCGCCAGGCCGAACTGGATATCAAAAATGCCGCCACCAAAGCGGGTATCACCATCACCGTGCAGACCCAGGAGGAGTACTCCGACGATGACGCCGAAGACACCGTCATCCGCACTGTGCCCGAAAAGGGAGAAGAGCTGAGCGATGGGGATGTGGTGACCCTGTATGTGAGCATGGGGCCGGAGATCCCCCAGAAAAAGACGCCCAATTTCCTCCAATGGAACATCAACGATGTGACCCGCAGCGAGGTGGAGAAATACGGCCTGACTATGGGCTCCACCACCGAAGTGGAGAGCAGCCAGCCGGCGGGAACCATTGTGGGCCAGTCCCCTGAGCCGGGCGACATGGTGGACGAAAACACACCGCTGAATTTCGAAGTGAGCAAAGGGCCTCAGCAGAAGGAAGTGACCATCACTCAGGTGATCACGCTGGTGCCCAGTGAAGACGATCCCACAGCCCCCATCCGCGTGGTGGTGGAAGTGGACGGCGAAGTGGCCTATGAAAAGGAACACGATCCCTCCGAAGGCACGGTGAGCGTGCGGCTCAAGGCGCTGGAAGGAGATCATGAGGTACACATTATGGAAAATGGCCAGACCATTTCCCGGGAAACGGTGACCTTCCAATGAGCAATCAGGTGGAAGGAGTGATCCTCAAGGGGATCGGTGGTTTTTACTATGTTCACACCGGCAGGCGGCAGATCGAATGCAAGGCCGGAGGACGGCTTCGTCTCAACCGCCGGGAAAAACCGGCGGTGGGCGACCGGGTGATGGTGGAAGAACGGGGGGAAGAAGGGCTGATCACTCAGATCCTGCCCCGGAAAAATTTCCTTCAGCGCCCGCCTATCGCCAACATCGACCAGCTGTTTATCGTGGCCAGCCAGGCCAGCCCGGTGACAGACCCTTATCTTATCGACAAGGTGAGCGTCATCGCCCTGCGCCAGGGGATTCAGCCCATTCTGGTGCTCAACAAGCAGGATGTGGACCAGAGCCGGGATTTTCGCGGGATTTATGAAAAAGCCGGGTTTCCCGTGCTGTCTACCAGCGCCGAGACCGGCGAAGGGGTGGAGGAGCTGCGGCAGATGCTGCGGGGAAAAGTGTCGGCTTTCACCGGCAACTCGGGCATCGGCAAATCCAGCCTGCTCAATCGCCTGGAAGAGGGAGTGCTGATGGAGACCGGCTCCATCAGCCGCATCAGCCGGGGACGGCACACCACCCGCCGGGTGGAGCTGTTCTTCGTAGCCGAAGGGTATCTGGCCGATACCCCCGGCTTTTCCTCCTTTGACATCTCCCGGATGGAGCACATTCCCAAGGAGGAACTGGAACAGTATTTCCCCGAGTTTGAACCCTTCTTAGGCCAGTGCCGCTTTTCCGGCTGTGCCCATTGCAAAGAACCGGATTGCGCCGTGGACCAAGGGGCACGGGAAGGAGCCATTGCTCCCTCCCGGCTGGAAAGCTACCGGAAGCTCTATGAGGAGATGGCCCAATGGAAAGAGTGGGAAAACAAATGAACTGGGCCTTTGTCATTGCCGCATCTCCCGAAGAGGAGATCGGCTATATCCGATCGGCCTATGACACTCTGCCTTCTCCCCTGGTGCTTTGCGCCGACGGGGGACTGCAAAAGGCGGAAAAGCTGGGTATTCCCTGTGATATCCTCATTGGCGATATGGATTCCGGCGGGGGAGACGGGGCAAAAGATGTGGTGCGCCTTCCCATGGAAAAGGATTTCACCGACACCCAAAGCTGCCTGGAGGAAGCAGTGCGGCGGGGATGCAGCCATGTGCTCATCACCGGCGCCACCGGTGGGCGGCTGGATCATTTGCTTTGCAACCTTCATCTGCTGGAGGCCCTGGAGAAAAAAGGGGTCCATGGGCTGATCGCAGACCGATATAACCTGGTACAGCTGTTGGAAAGCGGCCCGGTGCAGGTGCCGTCCTGTTACCGGTATTTTTCCATTCTGCCCATCGATGAGCAGCTGCGGGGAGTTTCCATTGAGGGAGCTAAGTATCCTCTCCAGGATGCTGTGGTCCAGCGGGACGACTCTCTCACTGTGAGCAATGAAGCCCCTTCGGGGGAAGTGACCATAGAGGTGAAAGAGGGCCGGGCCTTCCTGATCTTTTCCCGATAGCGTTTTGTCGCCTGACACCATATTGATTTCTGCAAGGGCAGCGCCTGATGGCGCTGCCCTTTTGTTGGTATGCGCAGAGTTTTTTCGGAAGTTCTTGGAATACTTGATTTGACAAGTAAAACTTGGTATAGTTGAAAGATCAAATAGGATGTGTAACAACAGAACAAAAAGTATGTAGTCAATACACGGGAGGTAACCGATATGGTAGTGAAATATGTACTAAATCGGGATCGTGGCGTACTACATATCAAAACCTGTTTTGCGGCGAAAAACATCTTCCACAGCGAAGTACCGACCGTTTTTTTTGGTTCTATCGCCGCTGCCGCATCCGGTACGGGATTGTGGACAATAGGGACCTGGCCCCGCCGGAGAACCGGCAGTGGGTGCTGGTGCTGGCGGCAGAATATGGTTGGACTTATTCCGTGGAGCGGCTGGGACGAATGCTGGATCATCTAAGGCCGAAGTATGAGGCTCTGAGGCGGGACATATAGACGCAGACGGGAGGGAATGTGGAGCGGCATGGAGAAAACCAAAGCAGCTGAGAGATGTGGCTGCTTTGCTGGTACCAGTTGTAGCAGGTCCTTATAAATAAAAATGATGTGTACGGATGGAGGAATGTCGGATGATAGTACTTGAAACTATAATACTGACAATAGTAGCTCTTCTTTTGTTTTTTGCATATTGCAAGCATCAAAGCGAGAAAGAAGAAAGAGAAGCAAAGCAAAGAGAGTTGGACAGGCCAAAGAATGGAGCGTTGTTTTTTGACCGCTGCGTAGAGGCTGGATTTTTAACAATTGGCGATAGTCTTGAGACAAAAGATAAAATACGAAAAATTGCAATAGACTGTAATTTGCTGCCAGAGAATACATCTATATTATCCGGGAAGGACTTTGTCATGCTGAGAGATGTGTTCCAGACCAAGAAAGAGTCCGACGAGGGCAGGAAAAAACTCGGAAACAAGCAGAAGGAACTTGAAAAAGCAGCATGGGCAAGGCTCACGGCCTACGCCGACCTGCCCCCGGAAGATAAACTTCAGACCATGGCTGCCAATTATATACAGAGGCAGCGGGGAGGTTCTCCAACCAAACTGATACAGCCCCAAAAGACATCGGACGGCATGGTAATGGCGGGGGTGGCGTCGGGGATCGGCGGCCCCATTCCTGCTCTCGCATCCCTGTCCCGGACAGCGGAGCGGAATGCCCAGGTTGAGGAATACAACCAGGGGGTCAATGCAATCAATTCCTTGTTGGTCAGCAGCGATATTGACGCAAATATAAGAGCAGACAAAACGGAAGAGATGGCAAAAAGGTTTACAGGCAAAAAAATTGCAGATATGCCCAAGGAAGAAGTATTGGAACATCTTCACTTCAGTGAAATGAGCGTTAGTCCGTATTCTAGTAATTCCGTAGAGTACAATACGGGCACACTTGCTGTAACCGTGGAAATGGAGCCGGTGTCGATTGAAATCAATGATATCTCCTATTTTGTGGACGGATCTCTCACGGCGAAAATTTTTGATGAAAATGAGAAAGTCGGGGAGGCGGCTCTGGTGCTTCCTATGTGTGGCTCCAATCTGGATAATTCTTATCTGACTTGGCCATATGTTAAGTGGAGTGAC
>JAHZHY010000187.1:0-1056 GCA_019420045.1 Clostridiales bacterium | reverse complement strand
CTAGAAGGAATCTGTCTGAACTGCAAAGCGGCTGAGGACAGGAATTGGATGGACATTCAGAAGTGGAAAGTCAAGATCGTGCCCGGAAAGTACCTGTGGGCGATGGAGGATCTCTCGGCATTTGATAAATCGCAGATCAGAAATCGATAAGGGGTTTTGGCAGGAGCGATCTAGCATACGCCGCCCCACATCCTAAGCCTCTTTTGATCTGACCTCCATCTGGGGGGATCGGAGAAAATACATCCCACTGCCTGTTTTTGGGGCGTGGATAGCCAAGTCGCTATCCACACCCCATTTTTTGTATACAGAAAACCACTCGCTAGGCGAGTGGTTCAAAAGAAGCCTTGTGGCGATGCATGACATACAAGCTAGCAACAAAGGGTTTTACCCGTCTATGAAAAAATCAAGATCCCATCACAAAAAGATGCCGGGGCCAATATACTGGTAGTACAGAGTATTGGAGTGTTGCACATGAGACCTTGCTGTAACAGACGGGGATGCCTGCCCTGCCTGGCTGCGCTGGTGGCTGGCATTTTGCTGGCGATGCTTCTGCCGCCCTGGCTGTGCTTTGTCATCATCATGGCCGTCCTTGTCTGCCTGTGCCTGCTTTGACGCTGGATTGGGAGGTGTGTTGGGTGAAGATCATGGTGGTGAAGGCCCCGAAAATGTTCCGCGGCCTGCTGCGGAAGGTGTTCGGTATCGGCGGCGAAGAATGAAGCAAAAAAGGGGCCTGTTTTGGATTTTTTCCAAAACAGGCCCTTTTGTCATATCTTTCAGGACGAGGGCGTATAGATGCAATGATCAAAATTCGGGAAAGAAGGGTTACAATGGAACTGATCAAAAGCCGCGCCCTCCAATATGCAACGGTATCCCGCGCGTCCACCAGCCACGAAGAGTCCCTGGATGCCATCGTGCCGGATACATTCCCCGATATAGAGACCATCTGCTGTGCTCTGGGTTC
Organism: Clostridiales bacterium; assembly: GCA_019420045.1. Taxonomy (GTDB): domain Bacteria; phylum Bacillota; class Clostridia; order Oscillospirales; family Butyricicoccaceae; genus Pseudobutyricicoccus. Next base: position 95 of record JAHZHY010000187.1, on the reverse strand, counting down.
GCTGGAGATCCGGGAAAAGCTGGTGCAGACCGATCGGGTGATGGTGTCGGGGAACATCCGGGGGACCTTGGTCTATAAAGGGGAGCAGGGCGGGC
>JAHZHY010000186.1 GCA_019420045.1 Clostridiales bacterium | reverse complement strand
CAATGCGCTTTCATAGGTGATATGGGTCTGCTTCCCATCATCACCCAGGAAAGGTGTGCCGTCTGCATTGGTCTTGCGGCCAAAGCACTTCACCTGAAACTCAATATCTCCCAAAATCAGTTTGGTCCGTTCTTTCAGCTGTTCATCGGTCATTGGTTCATCCACAGCGGTGACCCATTTCAGGCTGTCGGCTTGTTCGGCCAGATCGGGGTCCAGCATCTCTGCCAAGCGGTTTTTCTCCTGATTCATGCCATAGGCATAGCAGAAATAGCAGGCACCGCCCCACACAGCCAGAGATACCAGAACGATCACCAGCACACGGAGCCATCTTTTCTTTTTGGGCGCCGCAGGCTGAGAGGCAGGATTCTTTTTCTTTTTCTGAGACATTCTTACACTCCTTACGGGTTTGTCCGTTGTTTTCAAAACGCTCCTCTGAGAGAGGACATATATATTTAGTATACCATAGACTCTCTCAAAAAGAAATGAGCAATTTTCCCCGATAAGGCAGCCTATCAAGCGGTTTTCCTTTATTTATGTATGCGTCACAATGGACTTGTTCTTCCATCTTCCGGACAGGTAGTAAAGGCCGGACAGCACCACACCGGCCAGCCAGCCGATCACATAACAATAAAATAGGTTATCCCGGCCAAAATGATCCGCCAGGAAATAAGCCACCGGAATACGAACCAGCCACAGGGAGATCAGGGTGGAGATCATGGGCACAATGGTTTCTCCGGCCCCCCGCATCACGGCGTTCAGAATGAACATAAAGGAAAAGACCACATAAAAGGGCATGATCCGATCCAGATAGGCACAGCCAGCTGCAATCACCTGGGGGTCCTGGGAAAACAGCCGCATACACACCGGCCCCAGAGGCACCAGGAAAATAGCCACCACCACATTGACGGCGGCCGACATGGCCACGGTATACCACATTCCCCGGTTCACCCGCTCCATCTTTCCTGCGCCGATGTTCTGCCCCACATAGGTGGTCACAGCGATGGCAAAGCTCTGCACCGGCATAAATCCAAAGGTGTCCAGCTTATTGGCCCCCTGGAACCCGGCGATAAAGGCGGTGTCATAACGGTTGATCAGGGTTTGCAGCACCATGACTCCCACGGAGAACAGCGCCTGCTGGATGCCGGAAGGAATGCCCAGCTTCATGGCTCTTCCAAAGAGATGCCGGTCAAAATTCCAATGGAAGGGGCGAATGCGAATTTCCTTGTAATGCTTGTTGATGTAAAAAATACCGAACAGCCAGGAGCAGAACTGAGCGATGATGGTAGCCAGAGCCACACCCATCACGCCCCAGGAGAACACAATGACAAACACCAGATCCAGCACGATATTGATCACACAGGCAATGGACAGAAACAGCAGCGTGGTACGGCTGTTGCCCAATCCCTGCAAAATACCGGCATTCACATTATATCCCAGGTTGCCCACAACCCCGGCAAAGACCACCATCACATAGGTGCGGGCCATACCATAGGCATCTTCCGGCACATTCATCATGCGCAGCAGCGGCCCTGCCAACAAAATGCCCAGAATGGTCAGCGGCACGGCCCCCACCAGAATGGCGTTATAGATGGTGGCTACGGTCTTCCGCAGGCTTTCCTTGTCTCCCGCCCCATAAAACTGGGATATCATCACGGTGGCGCCGGTGCCCAAGCCCATGAACAAAGACACCAGCATAAAAATCACCGGAAAGCCGGTTCCCACGGCGGCCAGGGCAGCATCTCCCACAAAATTGCCCACCACAATGCTGTCCACCATGTTATAAAGCTGTTGGAGCACATTTCCAAACAACAGCGGCAAGGCAAACAGACAGATGAGTTTTGCCGGATTGCCCTGGGTCATATCGGTGGCCACCCTTTTTTTCTTCACTTCCCCTGTCAACGCACATCTTCTCCTTTCTCTTTTTTCCCACACTTTTCTGGTTTATAAAAAGCCGCCCCAAACAGAGCGGCTTTTGTGCCTTATCGGCTTTCCGCCGGCGGGTCGATCACCATCTGGCGGTAGTCCAGCGGCTCAAAGCCCTTGCGGGCATAGAGACGGGCCGCCCCGCCGTTATCCGGTGTCACCTCCAGACGGAACCGGGCCGCATGGGGAAATTGTTTCCGAACAAAATCCAGCGCTTCGGTGCCCAGGCCGCATCCACGGAAGTTTTCATGGAGAAACAGTTCTTCGATGAGCACCACCATGCCCCCCACTTCCGAAGAATAGGTGAAAGACAGGATCATATATCCTGCCGTCTGGCCATCTTTCTCGATGATATACCCTTTGATGTAGGGGCTGCCCTGAAGCATCTCCTGAAAATTCTTGTGGTAAATCTCCCTGGGGATGGGATGCAGTACAGCATTGCTGCTGTAAAACTCCTGGCCCATGTCCAAATACCGTTTTTCATCCTGGGCTGTCATCTCGCGGATCAAATTATCCTCTCCTTTGAAAATCATTACAAAAGACAGTATACCAGCTTCTCACACAAAAAGCAAAGCCCCTCATTCCTCTTGTTCTGGCTGCTCCGGCGGGAACAAACCTCCTCCCAGCTGCCGCCATACCCCGGCCCCCACCAGAAAGCTGAGGGAAAAGAGCAGAATGGTCCAGCACACCTGTCTCTCTTCTTCCTGCTCGGGCGAAACCGGCTCTGCCGAAGCGCTGTCCTGGGTTTCCGGGGCTTCTTCCTCCTGGGGCCGGGATGTTTGCTCATAGTTTTCCTCCCGGCTGCTCCACTCCAGCTTTTTTTCAGCGTATTCTCCCAAATCTCCATCCTGCTGCGCCAGCTGCTGGAGAAGCTGCTGCTGAGAGGGGATGGAAAACTCCAGATGCAGAAGCAAAGTGGTGCGCAGGTATTCTTCCTCCTGCTCATCCAACAGCATCTGATACAGACGCTCATCGGTCTCTTCTCCACCTGTCTGCATTTCCCGCAGCTGGATCACCGCCGCCCGAAAGGCAGTGGAACGGCTTTTGTCCAAAATAATGGACAGAAGATCCTCATCGCTGAATTCATCCAGCCGGTCGATCATCGCCGCCGTCCAGGGAGTGAGCACATCTTCCTCTTCACCGTGGGGGCTGTCGGCCACCACCTCATAGGCCCGCTCCATATCGTCCAGAAGTTCCTCCGGAGTCAGGGCTGTCAGCAGTTCATACACCTGATCAAAATCCATTTCCCCTTCCTGCAGCAGAAGATCGGAAGGGGCAGCCCATCCATGAATTCCCAAACACAAGGCCAGCAAAATTCCACAGCAACAAAGTTTTTTCCTTTTCATATTGGCTCCCATCTGCATCAAGTCAGCATTTTGCGTCTTTGTCTTTTATCTTACTCAAAAAGAAAAGGCTCCGTCAAGCAAAGAGACTGTTTGTTCAAAAGAAGTTCTCATTTTCCCCAGAAAAAAGCCGCCAGACCTTGTGAACTGGACCAGTAAAAACGGACAATAGACAAAAAGCCCCCTAATGTAGGAGA
>JAHZHY010000185.1 GCA_019420045.1 Clostridiales bacterium | reverse complement strand
GATCCGGCGTCTCCAGGTCGATTTCCAGCTCCCAATTTCCTTCCACAGGCCGGGTCTTGAGATAAAGAAAATATAAGTCCTCCAACACCAGATCATTTAGGATCTCCGGCCCCACGCCTCCATAGGCCAGGTCATAATAAAACTCTCCCTCCCAGTCAAACAAGGTCTGGGTAAGACTTTGGTTATACTGAGCTTCCTGGCCGCTCTTGCTTCGCAGAGTGGTAACAACACGCAGCTGCTCCAGGCAGATGCCTTCCGGACACTTGACCTGCACATGGAAGGCTTCATCATCCCCAAAGCCCAGGGCCGAAAGAGAAAATCCCTTTCCTTCTTCCAAAGGAGCCGCTTCCTCCTCCGGCGGGAGCACAGTGTTCTTTTCCCCGGCTTTCTGTTTGTTTTCTGTCAGAATGGTTTTCTGGATCTGGGAAGCAATCTCCGCCTGTGGCAAAGAGGCTGTAAATTCCTCCCGGGCACTGATTTCCCGGAGGCTCAGTTTTGCCACCTGCTCTTCTCCTGTGTTTTCTCCACTCCAATTCACTTTCACCAAGGCGGTACGGCTTTCCGGGTCGTAACCCAGACACTGCTGGCCCATGACACCCATCTTCTGATTGGGCAATTCCAGATTCCAGTCACTTCCATAGGACCCCAAGCTGGTGTTCTCCCCCAGACGGTCTCCTGTTTTGTCCTGGATTTCCAGATAGATCTGGGTAAAACCGTCATCGGACAGGGCGGATACCGCCCGGACGGCGATTCCGTTGTCCGTGGTTTCCAGCCCGGAAAACTGCTGGCTTTCCTCCTGCCAGCCTCCCAAGTGCTGATTCAGAATCTGGCGCAAACCGGGGGAAAGTGCAAAGACCGCCGCAGTGAGGGCACACACTGCCACGCAGGCCACAGCCAGGCGCCGCACCATCTGGCCCTTCCGCTTTTTTGGGGAAGAAAAGGCTTTTTCCAGGATCTCTTCCTTTTTTTCTCCCAAAGTCAGCCCGGACAGGGCCTGATCCATATCCTGACGAAAATTCCGCTTATTCTTCATCGTAATACCATCCTTTCAGCTGCTCTTTCAGCTGCCGACGGGCTCTGGACAGACGCACCGTCACCGTGGACAAGGGGACATGGAGGATTTCTGCAATTTCCCTCGCCTTCAGCTGCTGATAGTAATAAAGCAAAATGACCTCCCGGTAGGGCCGGGACAGAGCCATCACCGCCCGGGGCAAGGTGTCATCGGTCTCCGGTACCCCAGGGGCCGGCAGCTGTTCCAGCACCTGAGAGGGCAGACGGCGCCAATGCCAGGGCGAGCGCAGATAGCCTTTGCATACATTGATGGCAATGCGGGTCAGCCAGGTGGTCATGGCTGCCTGACCCCGAAATTCGTCCATGTGCTGAAAAGCCCGCAGAAAGCTTTCCTGCACCGCATCCTCTGCCAGATTCCGGTCTTTCAGATAGAGGGTACACATCCGCAAAAGCCGGTCCCCTTCCTGTTCCAGCATCTTCTGAAAAAGGGCTCTCTTTTCCTCCTGCTCCATCCCGCTTCCTCCTTTCAACCATTGGATTCCTTTTCCCGGTCTTTTGCTTCCTCATGGCAAAAAATTTCCCCAAAGCCAAAAAGGCTTTGGGGAAACAGCGGATCACCAGGGTTCTTTGGCATCCGCCCGCAGAG
>JAHZHY010000184.1 GCA_019420045.1 Clostridiales bacterium | reverse complement strand
CACCTTCCCCGGCCCTGTGCTCCCCGATCCTGCGCCCCTTTCTCTGGAAGAAACAAAAACCGAAGAATAATCAAACAGAACCGCCCGAATGCTTGTATCCGGGCGGTTCTTTCTATGATATAAATTGTTTTTAAAACTCCTTCTGATGAAGCACCACGGCACAGATCAGCCTGGCCCGCTGCGTGAGAGAGGGCACAGAGGCATATTCCCGCTTGGTGTGGTTCCATTCTCCCTGCACGCCAAAGGAGCAAATCACCGGTGTGCCTGCCAAGGAGATATAGGCGGCATCGGAAAATCCGCCCAGCACCTTCCGGCCAGGCACCGGGAAGCCCTCCTGCTCTGCTACCCGGCAAACATAGGAATAGAACTTTTCCACCTTCTCATCGGTTTCATAGATGGGAGCGTCCTTTTCAAAGACCACATGGCCCCGGGTGCCCTCCACCTGGCAGTGTTCCACGATCTGGGGAATGGCTGCTTTCACTCTTTGCCGTCCCACTTCCTGCAAAACCCGGATATCCACATCCATCTGGCAGCTTCCCGCCACGGCATTGGGCACCGTGCCGCCCTGGATGACGCCCACATTCACTGTGGTGCCTTCCTCCAGATCGGTGAGGGCCTGGATGGCCAGCACCTTGTGGGCGGCCTCCTCGATGGCGCTGCGGCCCGACTCAAAGTCGTTGCCCGCATGGGATTCCACCCCATCCACCGTTACACGACACCCCAGATGGCCCTTGCGGCCCACACACAGACAGCCGTCCATCAGGCCGGTCTCCATGTTGAAGGCAAAGAGACAGTCCTTGCCTTCCTGCAAAAAGACTTCGGCCCCGGTGGAACCCTGATGCCCCTTCTCCTCATTGCCGGAGAAGATGATCTTGATGGGGCTTTCCTTGTAGCCCAGGTGCTTCAGAGCCTTGATGGCATAAAGGGAGATCACCGCGCCCCCCTTCATATCCAGAGCACCCGGTCCAAAGGCCTTATCTCCTTCGATGCGGAAGGGATTTTCTCCCCAGCTTCCTTTGGGAAACACGGTATCCAGATGACCGGAGAACAAAATGGGCTTGCCCTCGTTTTCCTCACCCCAGATCCCCACCAGAGTACCGGCCCAGCCGCCGCCCACATCCTGGATGCGGCAGGAAAAGCCTTCTTTTTCAAATTCCTCTTTGAGACGCCGGAGCACCTTTTCCACATTCTCCGGCTCGCCCACATAGCTCTCCATGTTGACAAGCTCTTTCCAAAGCTCCAGCATGGCTGGGCGGTGTTCTTCCAAAAATGCGCCGATCTGTTCCATCTGTGTCATGTTTCCCTTCCCCTTTCACTGCGTTATACTGCTTTTGAAGATTTTTCTTCCGGTGAAAATCCCATTTTCCTGATTCTCCGGCGCATCCATCCTCCCTGGAAATAGTAGATCAAAAAGAGGATGGAGGTGAGAAT
>JAHZHY010000183.1 GCA_019420045.1 Clostridiales bacterium | reverse complement strand
TGGTGTCTGCCTTCATGTTGGGCTCAAGCTCCTCACCGAGCAGCTCGGCGAACTTGGCGGCGTGCTCAGCCTCTTCGTAAGCAGCCTTCTCCCAGTACAGGCCGATCTCAGGATAGCCCTCGCGGTGAGCAACACGGGCCATAGCCAGATACATGCCGACCTCGGTGCACTCGCCGGTGAAGTTAGCGCGCAGATCCTCCATGATGTCCTCAGGAGCGCCCTGGGCCACGCCTACCACATGCTCAGCAGCCCAGCTCATCTCAGCGCCCTGCTCCACGAACTTCTCTTTGGGAGCCTTGCACTGGGGGCAAAAATCAGGGGCGGAATCCCCTTCGTGAACATAACCGCAAACAGAGCAAACAAACTTTTTCATTTTCCATTTCCTCCTGTAACTTTTGAATTTTCAACTCATTCTCACTGAAATTGACTCATCTTGATGGCGTGGAGCTCATCATGCAGATTCCGGCTCACCCGATCGAAGATCTGACGGAACTGGCAGATCCTTTTATCCTGGACCCGGGTGCAGTCAAAGTCCTCGCACAGGCACTGAGCGATCTCAAAGGGACCATCGATGATCTCGATGATCTCCCCGATGGAGATGTCTTCCGGCGCTCTGCCCAGGGCAAAACCGCCATTGACTCCTTTATAGGACTGCACAATGCCGGCGGCCGTGAGCTTATGCAGAATCTTCAGGGCAAAGCGCTGGGTGACGCCGGAACTTTCCGAAATCTCCCGGGCACTGATCTTGCCGCCCTGCTGCATGATGGTGTATACCACGCGCACCGCATAATCGGCTTCTCTCGTGATCTTCATGTTCTCACCACCGCTTTTGTTTACGCATTTAGTATACTTTTAAATGTTGCGTTTGTCAATCATTTTTATGTAAAAAAATATACTTTTTTTGTAGTCTTTCTTTTCTCCACCTTTTTTCAGATTTTTTAAAAAACTTTAAAAAAACCTATTGACTTTTCTCAGAACGCTGGTATAATAGACACTGTTCTCAGCGAGAGAACAACGACAACGAAAGATGCGGATGTGGCGGAATCGGCAGACGCGCTAGCTTCAGGTGCTAGTGGGGGCAACTTCGTGGGGGTTCAAGTCCCTTCATCCGCACCACAAAAAGGACACGCTTTGAGCGTGTCCTTTTTGCATTTTCCGCGGCATAAATTGTTTACTTTTTTTTGCTTGACTTTGTCAAGTTAACTCGGTATGCTTTTCAAAGTCAAGAAGAGGAGCTGAATTATTCATGTTTCAAACTCTGGCGTACTATGTTACCCTGTTTCACCGCAGCTTTGTCACCTATACCACGGCTCGGTTGCATCAGGCGGGCTTGAGCTTCGGCTCCCTGTTCCCCATTCTCTATGTGGGAAAACACCCCGGATGCTCCCAGGCTCAGCTGACCGCCGCTTTGAATCTGGACTGGGGGCATTCCCATCGCCTCATCACCAAGCTGGTGGAAGAGGGATTTCTCACCCGGGAAAAATCCGGTCGATCCTATCATCTGGATCTGAGCCCCAAGGGGAAAGAAACATTTGAGGTAAGTCACCAGGTGTTTTTTGATTGGGACAAGGAGGCCCTGGCCTCCCTTTCCCCCGCGGAACAGCAGCAGCTTTTGAACCTCTTGGCAAAAGTTACCCGGAAGGAAGTGGATCCCACTTGTACGAAACCATCCAAAGCCCTATAAATTACGGCGGTCTTCCTTTAAAAAACCGGATCATTTTCGCTCCGACTTCTCTGGGGCTTCCCCAACCGGAGCAAATAGAGCGGCTGCGGAACATCGCCGCCGGCGGCTGCGCCATGGTCATCCTGGGAGATGTGCCGGTGCTTCCCCATGGCTTTGGCCCCTCTCTCTATTCCAAGAAGGGCATGGCTTATTACAAATCCCTCACCGACGCCGTCCACCAGGAAGGATGCAGGATCTGCGCCCAGCTTCACCAATCGGACTCCAACTGGAAGGCCATGGTCAAATACATTCCCAAAGTGCTGACCCACCGGATCTCCATGGAGGAACTGCGGCCTTTGCTCAACCAGCAGGTGGGGCCGTATATCACCAATCTGCCGGTGGAAAAAATCAACGAGATCATCTCCGCCTTTGGTATGGCTGCACAGCTGGCCGTCCAGGCGGGATTCGATATGGTCCAGGTCCACGGAGACCGAATGTGCGGCAGCTTTAGCTCTGCCCTGTTTAACCAGCGCACCGATCGCTATGGCGGCAGCCCGGAAAACAGAGCCCGCTTCGCCGCAGAAGCAGTATCGGCCATCCGCCGCAGCTTGCCGGAAATCCCCATTGATTTCAAACTGGCCGTGCGCCAGGAGGACCCTCACTATGGAAATGCCGGCGTGCTGGAAAGTGAGCTGCCCATTTTCGTGCCCATTTTGGAGCAGGCCGGTGTGACCAGCTTTCATGTAACTCTGGCCAACCACGGCGGGCTGACCGATACCATCCCTCCCGCCAGCCACCCAGTGTTCGGAGCGGAAGGCTGCTTTTTGAAGTTCTGCGATGAGGTAAAAAAGCTGACCCGTCTGCCGGTGTGCGGTGTGGGTGGACTGACCGATCCGGATTTTGTGGAAAGGCAGCTGAAAAACGGACGGATCGACTGTGCCGCCATGAGCCGCCAGCTCACTGCCGACCCCCAGTGGCCCAATAAGGTGGCAACCGGCCGGACCAAAGAGATTCACCGTTGTGTCCGCTGCAACCAGAAATGCCTGGGTGGTATGATGGCCCACCAGGGCGTCCACTGTATCTACGATAAAAAGGAGGAAGCACAATCATGAGTTATTCCATTGTTTATAGCAGCCGCACAGGCAATACCGCTCTCCTGGCTCAGGCCCTAAAGGAGACCCTGCCTCAGGCGGACTGCCTCTATTGCGGTGCGCCCGATGCCAAAGCTCTGGCTGCCCAAACCATTTATGTGGGGTTCTGGACCGACAAAGGCACTTGCGATGCCGCTACCGCCCAGTTTCTCCAAAACCTGACCCATCAGCAAGTATTTTTGTTCGGCACCGCCGGTTTTGGTGGAAATGATGCCTATTTTTCCCAGATTTTAGGGCGTGTACAAGCCCTTTTGCCAGAAGGCACCGAATGCATCGGCTCCTATATGTGCCAGGGCAAGATGCCTCAAAGCGTACGGGAGCGCTACCAAGGAATGGAGGACAGCCCCCGTCGCACCGCCATGCTGGAAAACTTTGATCAGGCCCTGAGCCATCCCGATGATGCCGATCTGCTCCGGCTTAAAGCCGCTGTAACCAAATAAGAAAGCCATATCGATATAAATACAGCAAGGCCCGTCCTTCATTGAAAAGGACGGGCCTTTTTTCTCTGCCCTTTATGACTTCAAAAATATATAAGTTTCTTCATCGGAGCGGGCCGGATCGTACCGATAGCCCAAGGCATCAAATTCCTGCATCACCTGGGGCTCCTCCCCCTGGCGTTCAGCCAGAAAACGAACCATTTCTCCCCGGGCCATCTTCACATAGACCCCTTTTTCCACCACTTTACCCCCGATCAGCTGGCCGAACACCGGAGTGATGCACTGTACATCATCTTCCAGGTGACGCACCACTGCCCGGCCATATTCCCAGGAAGCCAGGTTCACCACCACCCGATCCTCCTTCGTCAGCTCACGGGCCAGGCGGTCGCCCCAGAAGTCATATAAATTGTCCGCAAAGGGGGCTTTCAGCTTTGTCCCCATCTCCAGCCGATAGGGGCGCACTCCGTCAAAAGGCCGCAGCAGGCCATACAGCCCGGACAAAATGGCCAGATGCTGCTGGAGATAATCAAACTCCTGATAGGTGAACACCCCAGGGGCCATATACTGATACTGGATTCCCTCGTAAGACAATATGGCCGGGCTGAGGTTCTTTGTCAGATCCATTTTCTGATACCGCTCATAGTTCTGTCGGGCGATGGCTTCCGAACAGGAAAGGCGCTTTTTCAGCTCCTCATAAGAAAGGCTTTTCAGCCACCCCGCCAGCTGCCCGGCCTCTTTCTCAAACACCGGCTGAGAGCGGGGCGCCAGGCTGTCCAGCTCATCCCGCATCTTTTTCGCCGGGGATATGATGATCTGCATCGGCTTTTCTCCTTATTATATATAGTGCAGCAAAACCCTCTCACTGGAAAAACCGCCCGGCCGACAGCCGGGCGGTTTTATCATGCTTTCAACAGTTCCTCCACCTGCACGGTGAGGATGGTGTTTTTGTCCTCCACTTCCCGGATACGGCGGCGGATTTCCCGCTGATCCCGGTCCCGCTGCTCAGCCAGATTCACCTGGCCTTCAAACAGCATATCCAGCTTGGGACACAAATCGTTTTCCAAACGCACCTTGATTTTGAGCAGATCTTCATCCTGCTCTTTCAGCAGCCGGTAATGCTCCTGAAGCATTTTGGTATGATTCTGCTGGGTTTCCTCCAGCTGTTCCAGCATCAGCCGGTTCTGCCGCAATTCCAGCAGGATTTGTTCCATGGTTTCCTGCAATCCCATTGGTTCCATTGATACCCCTCCTGCTTTCCTGAAAAGGTCCTCTGCCGGGGGCCATTTTTCTTCCTATTCCCCGTCCATTCCTCTGATAGTGATACGATTATACATCACATCCCCCGACGCTTCAAGTGAATGTTTGCTTTTCCCTGCCCTTTCCTCCAAAATCGGCAGAAAAAAGCCATAGGCCCCAGCACCGCTCCCTCCCATTTTGGATTCTCTCTTGACAGCACCGGTATATTGCAATACAATATACTCAGGTACTTTGTTTTGCAATATAGTCAAAGACAAGGAGGTGGCCTGTTGATCCCATCACAAATGCTGAAAGGTACGCTGGAAGGCTGTGTCCTGGCCATCATCAGCAAAAAGAAAACCTATGGATATGAAATATCCCAGCAGCTCATAGCCTATGGCTTTGGAAAAATCACAGAAGGCACCATCTATCCCCTGTTGCTCCGCTTGGAAAAAAACAAATGGATTCACGCCACATATCAGGCCTCCGATCTGGGGCCCAAGCGAAAATACTACGCGCTGACGCCCCAGGGAGAGCAGGCCCTAACCGATTTTCTCAGCAGCTATGACGAACTTTCCAAAGCCATACACGCTTTGATCTGCGACATTCAGGGAGGGACAGAAAATGAGCAAACGAACCAAACAACTGCTGAATGAAAACAATGCATTGGAACACTGCATCCAAAACCCGGAGAACAAAGAAGTCCTGACCAATATGGTGGTGTATATCCGCGCAGCCAACATCAGTCCATACGATCAGGAGAAAGTACGCCGGGACATGACAGAAATGATCCTGGACGGCGAACACCGGGGAGCCCATATCAAAGATGTCATCGGTGAGGACTATCGCCTGTTCTGCGACGATGTCATTGCAGAAATCCCCAAACTGACAGGCCGCACCCGCGTTCTCTCTTTTTGCAGAGACCTTTTCTTCCTCACCAGTATGCTGCTGGCTCTCTGGCTTTTCTTCCAGTGCGTCCAGCAGATGATCAAGCCCAGCACATGGCCTTATGTAACACTGACTGCGGGCAATCTGATCAGCGGCCTGTTGATTCTCGCTCTTTCCACCGCTCTTGTCCAGGCCATTTGCAAAAATGCCTTCCGCACCGATGCCGGCCCAAAGAAAAAAGAAGCATTCCTTTTCTTTCTCCTTCTGTTTGTCGCCATGCTTCTGTGCATGGGGGCCAATGTGTTTATTACCACCCCTATCGCCTCCATTCATCTGCTGCTGGCTCTGGGAGGCATTGCCCTGCTGTTGATCCTCTACAAAATCCTGGATAGCAAGCTGGATTGATCTATTTCCTCACAAAAGCCCCAAAGGAGACGGCATCCGACCGTCTCCCTTGGGGCTTTCTCTTTGCATGGATTCCTTTGGGCTTATTGCTCTGCTTCCTTTGAGGAAGGAGGAAGAGAATTCCCTTTTTCATCCACGCCCCTCTGACGCAGCTTAAGGGCGGTCACATCCCGCAGGATGGAATAGAGCACAGCGCAGGCCGGCACGCCCAGCACCATCCCCAGAAAACCGAAAAGTCCGCCGCCCACTACGATGGCTACCAACACCAGCAGCGGAGAAAGGCCGGTGCTGTCCCCCAGGATCTTGGGGCCCAGAATATTGCCGTCAAACTGCTGCAGCGCCACAATGAGGATGAAAAACCGCAAGGCACTGAAAGGGTCCACAATGAGCAGGATCATCAGGCAGGGTACCGCTCCCACAATGGGACCAAAAAAGGGAATGATGTTGGTAACGCCCACAATGACGCTGACCAGAATGGCAAAGGGGATTTTGATCAGACAGGACAAGAAGAAACACAGCATACCGATGATGGCGCTGTCGATGATTTTTCCATTGAGGAAGGCCGAGAAAATCTGATTGCACTTGCGGCAATAGCCCAAAAAGACCCGCGCTTTGTCGGTGGGCACAAAGGCATACACCAGCCGCTTCAGCAGACGGGCCAGATTCTCCTTGCTGTACAACATATAAATGGAGGCAATGAGGGCGGTAAAGCCGGAGATCACGCCGCTTCCCAAAGCCACGCCCAGGTTGAACAGATCGGGCAGGCGGCGGTACAGGGTATCCCCGGCCTGGCGCACCAGATCATCATAGGTGTCTACCAGGCTTCCCACCACCCGGCTGTCCAGATGCAGACGGGACACTATGTCCTGGGACAAATCGTTGAGATTGCTGAGATAATAGGGCACATTGTAAACAAACAGCTCCACCGACCGGATCACCTGGGGCAGCACCAGCTGCACCAGCACGGCCACCACCGCTGTTGCCAGCAAATAGACGGTCAGAATGGCCAGGGCCTTTCCTCCCCGCAGGTGTCCATAGACCTTTTGGCGAAAAAATTCCATGGGGGCGTTGAGAAGGAAGGCAATGGCAAAGCCCACCAGGAAGGGAGAGAGGATGTCCAGGAAGTTGCGCAAATGCTCCCGGATGGAAGTGAGATTCGCTACGGCCAGATAAAAGGAGATGGCCAGCACAGCCACCAGCAAATTGGATATGGCCCGCCTGTCCAGCAGACCCCATGGGTGTTTTTTCATCATTTCCCCTCCTTTTCTGTTTCGATTGTACCATGGAGCCCCCAAAAAGAAAACGACTTTTTTCTTCTACTTTTCGTATATTTTCTTTTTTATATTTCCAGTAGGATATTTTAATATGTTAATATGCACAAAAGCCAGGGACTTTTGTCCCTGGCTTTTGGCTTTTATGAGGGTTTATGAGAAGCGGCGCTTGCCGCAAAGTGTAAGCGGTTTTGTTATTCCTTCCACTTCACATCGTTGAAATAGAGGAAACCGGCTGCATTGATCTCCACGCCTTCCAGATTGGCGTTGTAGGCCCGGAGGTACACATCCTGGAACAGAGGAACCTGGGGGCACAGCTCATTGATGAGCGTGTTGCACTGGCGCAGAACTTCTTCCCGTTCCGCTTCATCGATGGTGGCGCACGCCTGATCGATCAGGGCATCCACTTCCGGGTTATTGAGACGGGTCTTGTTGGAAGCACCAATGGATTTGCTGTGATAAACACCGGTGAGGTAGGACAGCATATTGCTGGCCGAATAGTTGCCGATAGCGGCTGTGTAATTGCCTTCTGCTGTAGTGCTCAGGTAGGTGGCCAGATCCATGCTCTCGATGGTGGCATCGATGCCCAAAGTGGCCACATCGGACTGAATCACTTCGGCGGCCCGCTTCTTCTGGTCATTGGAGCAGATGATGCTCAGCTGGATGGTGGACGGGTCCACACCCGACTGCTCCATGTATTTCTTGGCCTGCTCCACATCGTACTTTTCGCTCTTCTCCTCGGTGGCCCCTTCCAGGTTGGAGGGAGTCTGGGAGTAAGAAGCCACGCCCATGCCATTGAGGGCCACTGTGACGATGTTCTCTTTGTTGACCACGCTGTTGATGGCTCTTCTCACATCCACATTGCTGAGGCCGGGCTTTTCGTTGTTGAGCATCATCCACATATGGTTGGTGGAATCATGCTGGAGCAGAGTCAGATCGCTGTTGCTCTCGATGCGCTCGGCATCCATGGCTTCCACTTCCACCACAAAGTCCACTTCACCGGCCTCCAGGGCGATGGTGCGGGAAGAACCTTCGGGGATGATCTTCCAGGTCATGTGCTTGATGGAAGGCATATGGTCTTTGTCGAAATAATCTTCAAAGGCTTCGAACTCCAGGCTGTCGCCCCGCTTCCAGCTGACAAACTTATAAGGACCGCTGCCCACCGGATCGGTGGCAAAGTCGTGGCCTTCGTCCAGCAGCTTCTTGGGAACGATGGCGTTGCCGTGATGGCACAGGTCGTTGAGCAGGATGGCCGAAGGGCCAGGGGTGGTAATCTTGACGGTGTAATCGTCCACCTTCTCGATCTTCTCCACCGAACCGTTATACAGGTTGACTTCCGGGCAGGTCTTGGCATATTCAATGGAAGCCACCACATCATCGGCTGTCATTTCGCTGCCGTCGTGGAACTTGACTCCCTGTCTCAGATGGAAAACCCATTCGGTGTCACTGGTGTTCTCATAGGTATCCACCAGCTCAGGCACCGGCTTGAGATCCATATCCCCGCGGAACAGTGTGTTATAGGTGAGGATATTCATATA
>JAHZHY010000182.1 GCA_019420045.1 Clostridiales bacterium | reverse complement strand
GGTGGGAGAGAGAGACGGTGTCTCGCTCATGGTGGCGATGACGATGCTATCCTTGTTGCCGCCGGAAGTGCTGCTTTGGGATGCATCCTTGCTGCATCCGGCAAACAGGCCCAGAATCATCACCCCGGCCAGCATCAGACTGGCCATACGGATCTTTCTGGATTTCATCTTTTTCACCTCGTCAATTTTATGGCCCCATCGCCGCTTTCCTTTTCTCCGGCATAGGGCCCCGTCCCGAAGGACTATGTGCATTATAGTCCGGCGTGTAATAAAATGCAACGAGATTTTTCACACTTTCGCAATAATTTCAAAATACTATTTTAAAATATAACCAAAAACCATGAATTTATTTGCAGCATTTCGACGATTTTTTCACTTTGTTAAGCATTTATCAAACATCGCTTTTATCTATTTTTCCCCTACTGTTTATTTTGTTTTTCGATCTTTTGGCATATTTGACGATTTTTTCACAAAGTCCTTTTTGTTGATTTTTTGTCATACTTTGTCCGTCGTTAGCCAATGGAAAACCGCCTGGGCAGCGACTCCCAGGCGGCTTTCTATTTGTGAAAACAATATGAGTATGAAGGAATTTTGCAGTGTTCAGTCGGCCCAGCTGCACTTTTCAAAGCGCATGGTACCGCCGGCATTGACTTCCACACCTTCCAGACCCTTGGCATAGGCCCGCAGGCTGGTGGCGGTGTAGAGGGGGATATTGGGGCAGGCCTGGTTGACTTTGGCCATGATCTGCTGGAGCAGCTCATTCCGGGCATCTTCATCCACTGTGGCAGATGCCTGATCGATGAGAGCGTCCACTTCCGGATCGCTGAACCGGGCCTGGTTGGAGCCGCCGATGGAATTGCTGTGGAACACCCCCTGTACATGGGTGATCAGGTCTGTTGCGGTATAGCCGCCGATGGCTGCGGTAAAGTCCCCTTCCACCGTGGCGCTGAGGTAAGTGGCCAGATCCATGCTTTCGATCTCGGCCTCGATGCCGATCTCTTTCAGATCGGCCTGGATCACTTCGGCGGCCCGCTTCTTGGTATCATTGGAGCAAACGATGCTCATCTCCACCGAAGAGGGTTTCACGCCGGATTTCTCCATGTATTCTTTGGCCTTTTCCACATCGTAGGAATCGGTGTTCTCTGCGCTGTAGCCGGTGAGCATGGAGGCGCCTTCGCCTTCGGCCACCTCACCCAGGCCATTGAGGGCCACAGTGATGACATTTTCCTTGTTGATGGCGGCGTTGATGGCTCTTCTCACATTCTCATTGCTGAGGCCGGGCTTTTCGTTGTTGAGCACCATCCAGTTGAGGGCAGTGGAATCCACACTGAGCAGTTCCAGATTTTCATTTTCCTGGAT
>JAHZHY010000181.1 GCA_019420045.1 Clostridiales bacterium | reverse complement strand
ACGGCACGCTCCCCTGGCACAGCCCTTCCATGCCCCGCTCTTCCATGATCTTTTCCACCTGCCGGGCGGCCTCCGGCAAAGTGCATCGGCCATCCAGCAGCTGCCGGTGGGCATAGAGAAGGGCATAGCCCATTGCGGCGCATTGCTCGCTGTCTGCCACCTGCTCCACCTGGCGCAGGTCGATCTCCTCTTTGCCCACGCTCACAGCCTCCCGGCCCATGGCGCGCACCTTTACCCGATCTCCCCGAAAAGGTGCAAAAGGCCGGGGAGACCGGCGGCTTTCCGGCGCTTTTCCCTCTGGCGCCGGAGCAAGTCCCAGGGGAAACTGAGCCGCTTCCTCCTTGGCCCGGGCCGTGATGTCCCGGGGCATATACCGGTCCATCTGCACCACCTGATGGGCCACATGGAAAAAGCTCCCCGAACTTCCCGCCGCCAGAATGGTGGAAACGCCCCATTTTTCATACAGCTCCTTCACCCGCTGAAGGAAGGGAATGATGGGCTCCTGGCCGGGGCTCACCACCCGCTGCATCAGCTCGTCCCGATAGAGGAAATTGGTGGCGCTGGTGTCCTCGTCCATCAGCAGCACCCTGGCCCCGGCCTCCATGGCCTCTGCCACATTGGCCGCCTGGGAAGTGCTGCCGCTGGCGTCCTGAGTGGTAAAACAGCAGGTATCCCTCCCCGTGGGCAGATCCCTGATAAACAGGGAAATGTCGGTGTGCCACACGCTGCGCCCGTCCTCGGCCCGGATTTTCACGGCGGAAGGATCGGTGATGACAAACTCCCGCCCATCTCCGGCGATATGGTCATAGACCCCATCCTCCAAGGCCCGCAGCAAGGTGGATTTTCCGTGATATCCTCCGCCCACAATGAGGGTCACTCCCTTTTTAATGCCCATGCCCCGGATCTCGCCCCGGTGAGGCAGGGCAAAAGACACCTCCATCTCCGGCGGCGAGAGGAACGGCACCGCCCCCTCCATAGGCCGGTCTGACACCCCCGAAGCTCTGGGCAAAATGCTGCCGTTTGCCACAAAAGCGCACAGCCCCCGCTCTGACAGGTGATCCCGGATATATTGCCGGTCGTCGGCCAGGTGAGCCAGGGATTCGAAACAGGCCCCATCCTTCTCTTTATGATATAACAGACTGGTTTTCACCAGGGCGGGAAGCTGATCAAAAAGCATCCGGCGCAAGCCTTCCCCGTCCACCGTTCGGCCAAAGGCAGGAAAACCCATTTCCAGCCGGAAAAGCACCTCGCCGGTGCGGGGATCGATGCGGCAGGCGGTGCGCTCCAGCACCTGCTGGGTGCACTGACTTGTGGCGATCAGGCCGCTGTGCCCCGAGCCCTTCACCCGAAAGCTTTCTTTCCTTGCCCCGGTGGCAAAACGGCGAGTCAACTCATCCTGCAAAGCGATACGGCGGCAAGGCGTTTCATAGAGCTCCCGGGGAAAGGCGGCCTGCTGCCCCGTCAGGCGCAGGCTGAGCCGGGAGGGAGAGGCAAAGGGGTCCCCCTGCACATGGTCGATAGACAAGGTATAAAAGGGAAACCGGTATTCCCCTCGGGTCTCTTTGTAGGCAGGGTATCCCCGCCGGTGGATCTTATGCAGAATCTGCTCCAGCTCCCTTTGGCTGTCCATCACAGCCCCTCCTTTGTTGCTTTTTCCTCTATTCTACACCAATTCCCCTGCTTTGTGCTACATAAAAATACTAAAAAGAGAAAAAATATTCTTTTTAAAGAAAAAGGTATTTTCTTTTTCCATGCTGCTGCGCCGCCAGAAAAAATGACATCGTTTCTTCCCGATGCTTACAACGCCCTGGGCCAGAAACCCCAGGGCCTTCGGTTCGCTTTAGTAAATTTTCCGTTTCTCCATAGTCTGGAAGGACTTTTCCCTTTTTCTCCCTTGCCATTCGTTAAGTTATTAAACAAGCGAATAAATCGTTAAATTTCTATTACAAAAAACGATTGGCTTTCTGTCGAAAGGAAGGTTATACTGGGGATCGTGGCCAAATGGCCGTAAAATTATGCACAAAGGAGCAACAGAATGAAAAAGAGAGTATTGGCCCTGCTGCTGGCCACCATGATGCTGCTGGGCCTGGCGGCCTGCAGCAGCGACGAAGGAGCAGACAGCGGCAAAAAGGACAGCGATGGCGGCAGCGGCAAGCAGAAGATCACCATCGCCATCGGCAATACCTACAAGCCCTTCTGCTATCTGAACGAAAACGAAGAGCTTGTAGGTATTG
>JAHZHY010000018.1 GCA_019420045.1 Clostridiales bacterium | reverse complement strand
GAGCCGGGGGGCCTCCCTTTCCGGGGAACAGGTGGCCCAATCCCTATGCCAGGTGGAGGACGGGTGCCTGGTCTATTCCTTCACCTTGAAGGATACCAGCCCCTGGGGGTTCTATTTTGAAAAAACAGACCAGGGTGCCACCCTCCATGTGCGGAAAAAGCCCACTCCAGAGGAGGGGCTTTCGGGGGTACATATTCTGCTGGACGCCGGCCATGGCGGAAACCAGGAGGGTGCTGTGGGCTGTGACCCAAGCTGTGCAGAAAAGGATGTGAACCTGGCCCTATGTCAGGCGGTGGGGGAAAAGCTAGAGGAAATGGGAGCCACGGTGTCCTACACCCGGGAAAAAGACGAAACCCTCAGCCCCCGGCAGCGGTTTGAGCAATCTTTCCAGGAGATGCCCGATCTCTTTTTGTCCTTCCACTATGGCAGCGGCGGGCCGGATGAGGATCTATCGGCCACAGGAGGCTTTTCGGCCTACTGCCAGGGGGAGCTTTCCCAGTCCCTGGCCCAGAGCATCTGCCAGAGCGTGGAAAGCACTGGCCGGGCGGCAAACCCGGCCCAAAGCGACAGTTTGCTCTATGTGTGCCGTCAGACCCATTGCCCCGCCATTTTGCTGGAAAACGGATGCCTGACCAATCCTCAGGAGTTCGGCACCATCACCGACCCACAAAATATGGATCAGACGGCCCAGGCCATCGCCCAGGCCCTGGCAGCATCTTTTACCTCTTCCAGCGATTGATAAAAAGAAGCAGGCCCCCGGCGCAATCTGCACCGGGGGCCTGCTTCTGTCATTTTTCTTTTCAAACCAAAGATACGGCCGTCCGGCCACCAGACTTGGTTAAATGTTGCGGAGCTTGTTCAGATATTTATCCCGGAGATAATCCAGGAAATAGGTCTCGGTCAGCTCTTCGCCGGTGGCATGGAGCAGCACCTCGGTGGGTGTCATAGCCCGGCCGAACTGATGCACATTGTCATAGAGCCACTGGTTGATAGGGGCAAAGTCACCCTTCTCCACCAGCTCATCGAAGTTGGGCAGCACCTTCTTCATGGCATGGAGCATCTGTCCGCCATACAGGTTGCCCAGGGTATAGCTCTGGAAATAGCCGATGTGGCCGGAGGCCCAGTGAATATCCTGCAGCACTCCTTCCCGGGCGTCCTTGGGCACAAGGCCGAAGGTCTCCTTGTATTTCTCCCGCCAGATCTCCTCAAAATCATCGGTGCTGGTCTTGCCGTCAAAGTAGTCCTTCTCCATCTCAAAGCGGATGATGGGATGGAGGCTGTATGTCAGCTCGTCTGCTGTGATCCGGTGGAGGGAGGGCTGCACCTTCATCTGGGCCATGTAGAATTTCTCCATGGGCACATCCTTCAGATAGGGGAAGTGCTTCACCGCCACCGGGTAGGCCAGACGCCAGAACTCGGGAGATTTGCCGATGATATTCTCATAGAAGCGGGCCTGGCCCTCGTGCATGGCGCCGCTCAGGCCGCCCCACAGGCCGCATTCCACCGCCCGGTCATTGGAGCTGTAACCATAGCGGGCATGGCCGCCTTCATGGAGCATGGTAAAGATGCCGCCCCACACCCCTTTGTAGCTGATGGCGATACGGCTGTCCCGGGGGCCAACGCCGGTGCACATGCCGTGAAGCACCTGACTGTCGTGGGCACAGTCGGGATCAAAGCCGGTGAGCAGATTGATCTCAAAGGCCGCATCCCGCCGCTGCTGGTGGGTGTAGGGGGTTTCCAGCACGCTGGTGTCGATCTTCTCATGCTGGGGCGCGATCTGCTCCATGATCTCCACAATGCCCTTTTTCAGCCCGGCAAAGAGCTGCTGCACCCGCTGGGTGTCGATGCCCTCGTCCACGGTGCCGCACAGCACATCAAAAGCCGGACGGTTGGGGTCAATGGCCTCCGCCACCCGCTTTTTCAGCTCAAACAGGCCCTTGATGGTGGGTTTATAAAATTCAAAACTGTTTTTATCCAAAGCATCCCGCCAGGCCATCTGGGCCTGACCGGTGTAGTTGCGCACTTCCACCTGAAGATCTTCGGGCACCTGCACCGCCTGGTCATACCGCTGGCACAGCTCATGGGCGGCCCCTTTCAGATAAATGTCCTCAAAATCTTCCGGCTTCCGCTCCTTCAGAGCGTCCACCACTTTCCGGGTCTCGGGACTCTTCAGCTCGGCCAGAGCCTGGCGGGTGAAATAGCCGCTGACCTCACCCCGGTAAGGCTGGCCCTTTTTGGAAAGGCCTTCCCACAGATCCCAGCCCATCAGGCCCTGGATGCTGTCATAATACCGCTGGTGGCGCAGGATCTCCAGCGCCTGTTCCATGATTTTGTCTGCCATAGGAAAAACACCCTCCTCTTTTTTCACTGTAAATTCAGTATAAAATACAAACTCCCCCGCCACAAGGGGCAGGCTGAGGGATTCTGAAAGGGAATTTTTGGCTATTTTGCACAATATTCACCCCATCCTCTTTCTCTCTTTCCGGAACTGTGGTACAATTTCCCCACATTTTCAAAAACAAAGGAGGCCTTTCTATGATCATCACCACAACTCCCACTGTGGAGGGACGCACTATTGCCGAATATAAAGGGATCGTATTTGGAGAAGTGATCTCCGGCGTGGACATTTTCCGGGACATCGGTGCAGGACTGCGGAACATCTTCGGCGGACGCAGCGCCGGGTATGAGGATGAGCTGCAAAACGCCCGCAGCGAAGCCCTGGCGGAGATGCAGCGGCGGGCCAGCGCTCTGGGAGCCGACGCTGTGGTTGGCGTGGATGTGGACTACGAAGTGCTGGGCAGCGACAACGGCATGCTGATGGTCAGTGTCTCCGGCACGGCGGTAACGCTGCGATGAAGCCGGTGGTGCTCTATGCCTCCCGCTATGGCCACACCCAGCGCTATGCTCAGTGGCTGGGGGAAAGCCTGGGCTGTCCTGTGTGGAATGTCAAAGGGCTCTCCCCCGCTTCCCTGGCCTCCTATGACACCATTGTGCTGGGAGGCAGCCTTTATGCCGGAGGCATGGGCGGCCTGTCCTTTCTCACCCGGCACGCAAAGACCCAAAAGTGGGTCCTGTTCACCTGCGGCGTAGCCGATCCCAACTTGGAAGTCACCCGCAGAAACATCCGAAGCAATGTGGAAAAGTCTCTGCCGGAAAACCGGCAGGACACCCCCTTGTTTTTCCTGCGGGGCGGGCTGGATTACAGCCGCCTTTCTCCCCTTCACCGGCTGATGATGTGGGCACTGCGCCAGGCCATTCTGAAAAAGAAGGACCTGACCGAAGAGGACCGGCAAATCCTGAATACCTACGGCAAAACCCTGGATTTTACCCGCCGGGAAACTTTGCAGCCCATCCTGGATTTCCTTCAAAAAGCATAAAAAAAGAGACCCTGTGGGTCGCTTTTTTCATATATACAGATCCCGGCGGCAGAAGCCCCACAGGGCCAGGGCAGAAAACAAAACGGCCAGCAAAAGGAGCATCCCGGCAGCAAGCAGCCCTTCCCCTGCCATCAGCTTTTCCGGTTGGAACAGGGAAAACAGGGTCACATACTGGAATTTTTCCAGTTTTCCTCCCAGATTGGCCAGCATCTCCATCACCAGCATCAGGGTGGGAACGCCGGCCATCAAAGCGGTGCACCGGCTCCCTTCTCCCAGGCAGGAGACCAGAAAGCAGAAGGCCCCCAGGCAAAGATGGAGGCACAAAAGCCCCCCATTGAGGCACAACAGTCCTTTGATGTCCAGCTCCCCGGGAAAGAGCACCTGGCAGGATACAATTTCCAGAACAGTACAGTAAAGCAGCAGCCCCAACTGGGTGGAAACGAGCACCGCCAGCTGGGTGCCCGCCAGGGAAAGACGG
>JAHZHY010000180.1 GCA_019420045.1 Clostridiales bacterium | reverse complement strand
TCTACACCGAATGCCCACGCTCTCGCAAAGGTCAAGCACCCCTGTGATCAGGGTATGGTTGCCATGATGGGTGTATTTATCGATACCCTTGTAATACTGAATCTCACTGCTCTCGTCATTCTTGTCACAGGTCAGCTCAAGACGGCAAATCAGACTTTGAGCGGAGCGGGCCTTACACAGATGGCCTTCAACATGGGATTTGGCAATTTCGGTAAGATATTCATCGCAATATGCATGTTCTTTTTTGCCTTTTCCACAATCGTCGGCTGGTATTTCTTTGGGGAAAAGAATGTAAAATACCTTTTTGGTCCCAAAGGCGTCAGGCCCTATGCTTTGATTGTTGTCATTCTCATCGTTGTAGGCTCTGTCCTGAAGGTAGAACTTGTATGGAATCTTTCGGATTTCTTCAATAGTTTGATGGTAATCCCCAATGTTCTCGGCCTTCTGGCATTGTCAGGTGTTGTAAGCAAGCTCTACAAAGAGTGGGAAACATCAAAAAAGGCTGGTAAAAACAAAAAATAAGCGATAACAAACAAAAGGGTCCGTCACAGAACACTTCTGTTCTGCGACGGACCTTTTTTATGTTGCTCAGTTTTCGATGCCTTCCATTTTTTCCAGATATTCGTCATAGGTGCACATCCGGTCCACAAAGCCATCGGGTTTGAGGCAGATGATCCGGTTGGCGATGGTCTGGATGAACTGGTGGTCATGGGAACTGAAGAGCACATTGCTCTTGAAATCCATCAGGCCGTTGTTGACGGCGGTGATGCTTTCCAGATCCAGGTGGTTGGTGGGTTGATCCAGCATGAGCACATTGGCGTTTTTCATCATCATCCGGGAGAGCATGCACCGCACCTTCTCGCCGCCGGAGAGCACCTGGGCGCTCTTGAGCACATCGTCTCCGGAAAAGAGCATTTTGCCCAAAAAGCTGCGGAGGTAGGTTTCAGTGATGTCGTTTTCCGAGAACTGCTCGATCCACTGGAGCAGATTTCCCTGGAAATCGTCAAAAAAGGCGGAATTGTCCCGGGGGAAATAGCTGGTGGTGATGGTGGAGCCCCACTTGAACTCCCCTTCGTCCGGTTCCAGCTCGCCATTGAGGATGCGGAACAGGGTAGTGGCGGCGTTTTCGTTTTCGCCGATGAAGGCGATCTTGTCTCCCTTGTTCACACGGAAGGACACCCGGTTGAGAAGCATTTCTCCGTCCACCATTTTGCTCAGGTTGGTGACAGTGAGGATCTCCTTGCCCGGCTCCCGGTCCATGGTGAAGCCCACAAAGGGATAGCGGCGGGAAGAAGCCGGCATTTCAGTGACTTCCAGCTTGTCCAGCAGCTTGCGCCGGGAAGTGGCCTGCTTGGACTTGGATTTGTTGGCGGAAAACCGCTGGATAAAGCTTTGCAGCTCCCGGATCTTTTCTTCGTTCTTTTTGTTCTGATCCCGGATGAGCTTCTGCATCAGCTGGCTGGATTCATACCAGAAGTCGTAGTTGCCCACATAGAGCTTGATTTTGGTATAGTCGATGTCCACAATATGGGTGCACACATTGTTGAGGAAGTGCCGGTCGTGGGAAACCACGATGACGGTGCCCGGATAGTCCTGGAGGAAGTTTTCCAGCCAGTTGATGGAGAGCACATCCAGATCGTTGGTGGGCTCGTCCAGGAGAATGATGTCGGGCTGGCCGAAGAGGGCCTGCGCCAGAAGCACCTTCACCTTTTCTTTACCCTGAAGGGTTTCCATCTGCTTTTCCAGGATGTCCACCGGAAGGCCCAGGCCCTGGATCAGGCGGGAGGCTTCGCTTTCCGCTTCCCAGCCGTTCATCTCGGCAAATTCCCCTTCCAGTTCGGAGGCACGGATACCGTCCTCGTCGGAAAAGTCCGGCTTCATATAAAGGGCTTCTTTTTCCTTCATGATCTCATACAGGCGGCTGTTGCCCATGATGATGGTGTCCAGCACGGTATATTGATCGTAGGCGTAGTGGTCCTGTTTGAGTACGCTCATCCGCTCGTTTTTGCCCAGGGAGACTTCGCCGTGGGAGGGCTCCAGTTCGCCGGACAGGATGCGCAGGAAAGTGGATTTACCGGCGCCGTTGGCGCCGATGACGCCATAGCAGTTGCCGGGGGTAAATTTCAGATCCACATGGGAAAAAAGATTCTGGCCGTCAAAATTCAGGCTCACATCGGTAACTGTGATCAAAGGTGGTTCCTCATTTCTCCGCGCCGGGTATTCTGTCTGCTTTGGGTCCCTTCTCCTGCGCGGCGGGGAGTTGGAGGGAGCAAGACCACAACATGGTATCATATTTTATGTAAAAATCAAGGACTTTTCAGTAAACAATCGGTGGACAGAAGGGAAGGGGGCGTGTACAATAAAATCAAATGGATTTCATTTCGGGAAAGGACGGAGTATATGGTTCATATCGGAAATGACTGGGACGAGCTGCTGAAAGGGGAATTTGACAAGGAATATTACCAGACACTGCGCAAATTCCTGGCGTCGGAGTACCGCAGCCGCACCATTTATCCCTCGATGTACGATATTTTCAACGCCCTGAAATATACGCCCTATCATGAGGTGCGGGCGGTGATTCTGGGCCAGGACCCCTACCATGGCCCAGGTCAGGCTCACGGGCTGAGCTTTTCGGTGCAGAAAGGGGTGCCGGTGCCTCCGTCTCTCAACAATATCTATCAGGAGCTGGAAGAGGATGTGGGCTTTCACCGTCCCAGCCACGGCTGCCTGACCCAATGGGCCCAGGGAGGTGTGCTGCTGCTGAACACCGTGCTCACCGTCCGGGCCCATGCAGCCAATTCCCACCGTGGCATGG
>JAHZHY010000179.1 GCA_019420045.1 Clostridiales bacterium | reverse complement strand
GCCTCTGGCCACGGCGGCCCTGGGGCGCACATTGGCTGCGGCGTCCATGATGGGCGACGGCCTGAAAAGCGATAATGGCTCGGTGACAGTGCAGATCCGGGGCGGCGGCCCCTTGGGGGCCATCACAGCGGTGGCCGATCACAAGGGCAATGTGCGGGGTTATCTTCAGAACCCAGCGGTGGATTTGCCTTTGCGCCCCGATGGCAAACTGGATGTGGGCTTTGGCGTGGGACGCCAAGGACTGCTTACGGTCATCAAGGACATCGGTGCCCGGGAGCCTTTTTCCGGGAAAGTGGCCCTTCGTTCCGGAGAGATTGCCGAAGATATCGCCGGTTATTACGCCGAAAGCGAGCAGACCCCCACGGTGTGTGCCCTGGGTGTGCTGGTAGGAAGGGATCAGCAGGTGACGGCCGCCGGCGGATACCTGGTGCAGCTGATGCCCGGTGCGCCGGACAGTTTAGTGGATCAGCTGGAAAAGAGCTTTACTTCTATGCCCAGCGTCACCAGCCTGCTCAGCCAAGGAAAGACCATGGAGCAGATCATGGACCAGGCCCTGGAAGGGCTCTCGTTCCATGTGCTGGAGAAGCACCCGGTGGCCTATGAATGTCATTGCTCCCGGCAGAAAGTGGAGCAGGCCCTGATCAGCATGGGAGAAAAGGAACTGCGGGAGCTGCGGGACAGCGGCGAGGATGCGCACATTACCTGCCAGTTCTGCGATGCGGAATATGTGTTTTCCACAGAGGATCTGACAGACCTTTTGAAACAGGCCAAACGGCCCTGAGCGATCAATGAAAAGGGGGCGTTGCCCCCTTTTCAAAAAAACTTGAAGAAAAATCAAAAAAAGGTTGACAGATGCAGCTCTAGCCGGTATAATAACTATCGTCGCCGCAAGGTGTGTGACAAGAAAAAGAATGGAAAAAGTTTTTTCTTGACAAACACTGATCTCTCTGTTAAAATGGAGAAGCTCGCTGCGAATGAGGGAGCATAGCTCAGCTGGGAGAGCATCTGCCTTACAAGCAGAGGGTCACAGG
>JAHZHY010000178.1:252-3194 GCA_019420045.1 Clostridiales bacterium | reverse complement strand
CGTATGTGCGGGGCCCTCTGGAAAGCACCGCATCCTATCAGGGCAGTCAGACCATCCGCATCACCGATGTGTCCACCGGTGAGAGTGTGGGCTACCGTCTCGTGGCCAACTGCCCGGTGACCTATGAAGGAAAGGAGACCACTCTTTCCACCCTGAACAAGGGAAGCTTGCTCACCTTGAAGATGGACGGCAGCGAAGTCGCCCAGATCCAGGGAGCTTCCGGCAGCTGGACGGTCACCGGCTCCATGGCCCAGCTCACCTTTGGCGATAATATCCTGCTGGAAGTGCAGCCGGAAAACGGCCCTTCCCAGCTGTTTTCTCTGGAAGTCAAAAACCTTCCCGCCATTTATCGGGACGGGGAGAAAAGCTCCATTGACCGCCTGTCCAGCGCCGATACCCTGACGGTGGCCGTGGTAGGCGGCAAGGTGTCCCGCATCGATGCTAAAACCCAGAGCGTCACTGTGACGGGCACAGTGGACCGGGTGTCCTTTGAGTCCCAGGGCAATCTGCTGTATCTCCGGGCGGCCGACGGCACCGTGCAGAGTTATGTGCTTTCCGCCGGAGTTCAGGTGGTGCAGGGCAGCACCAATATCCAGCTCTCCGATGTGGTGGGTGGACAGGTGACCATGACAGTGGTCAACGGCCTTGTGACCCGGGTGGAACTGGAGGATTCCGCCGCTGCGGCCGGAGAACTCACCGGCAAAGTGCTGTATGTCAACGCAGGCGACCGGGTGATCCTGCTGGAAAGCGACAACGGCCAGGGCCGGGTGTCGGTTTCGGTGCCCACTTCGGCCAAGATCATGCGGGTCACCGGTACCACAGTCAGCCTGAACAGCCTGGAAGCAGGAGCCAGTCTCCAGATTTTCGGCAGCTACAAGGGCGAACAGTTTGAAGCCACCATGGTTTTGGTGAAATAACACAGGTCTTCCAAAAAAGCGGGGAGATGTCCCCACTTTTTGGCAGCAGGGCCTGGGGATGCTTCAGGCCCGGATAAATGAACAGCCCTCCGGAAGGATGGCTGAAAAAAAGAAAGGGATGGATCGTCATGTTGGAAACAATCGCTACAAAGGCCGTGGAACAAAATGAAGCGGTGCTCACCGATCTGGCCAAAAAGATCTGGGATTGCCCGGAAACGGCTTTTAACGAAGTCAAGGCCTGTGAGTGGACAGCTCAGGTGCTGAGAGACGCAGGCTTCCAGGTGGAAGTGGGCTGCGCCAATCTGCCCACAGCCATTCGGGCCACTTGGGGAAAAGGCCATCCGGTCATCGGATTTTTGGGCGAGTATGACGCTCTGCCTGGCTTGAGTCAGAAAGTGAGCACCGAAAAAGAGCCGGTCACTCCTGGCGCCGCTGGCCAGGGCTGCGGCCATAACCTGCTGGGCGTAGCCTGCATCGGCGCCGCTCTGGGTATGAAAGCCGAGCTGGAAGCCACCGGAAAAGAGGGCACTGTGGTCTTTTATGGCTGCCCGGCGGAAGAAGTGCTCACCGGTAAGGCTTTTATGGCCAGAGAAGGGGCTTTTACCGATCTGGATGTGGCTTTCTCCTGGCACGGTTCCAGCAGCAATAACCTGTCTGTGGGCACCATGACCGGCCTCAACAGCGCCATTTTCCATTTCACCGGTGTCACCGCCCATGCCGGCGGCGATCCCCACAACGGCCGCTCCGCTCTGGATGCCTGCGAACTGATGAGCGTGGGCGCAAACTATCTGCGGGAGCATGTGACCAGCGATGTGCGCATCCACTATGTCTATAAAGAAGGGGGCACTGCTCCCAACATCGTTCCCGACAAGGCCAGCGTCTGGTACTATGTGCGGGCCATGAGCCGTCAGGCCATCGAGGACACCTATGCCCGCCTGGTGAAGGTGGCCGAAGGCGCCGCCCACATGACCGAGACCAAGCTGGATGTGGAGTTCCTGGGCGGCTGCTACAACACCCTCAATCCGGTGATGCTGACCAATCTGACCCATGATGTGATGGAGCAGATTGCCATGCCTCAGTGGACCGAGGAGGAGAAGGCCTTTGCCAAGACCCTCAACGAAAAGAGCCAGCAGTACGAAAAAGTGAAGGCCAGCGGCGTGCTGGAGAACGGTCCTCTGTGCACCTTTGTGGAGCCGGTGGAAAAGCGGGACGGCTATGGTTCCACCGATGTGGGCGATGTGCAGCACATCGTTCCCTGTGTTCAGGTGATGACCGCCACCTGCAACCTGGCTGCTCCCGGCCATAGCTGGCAGATCACCGCCTGCGCCGGTATGAGCATCGGCATGAAGGGCATGCTCTATGGCGCTAAGGTCATGGCCGCCACCGCCATGAAGCTGGTGGACGATCCCAAACTGGTAGAGCAGGCCAAGGAGGAATTCCAGCAGAGCATGAAGGGCCAGAGCTATAAGTGCCCCATTCCCAAGGAAGTTCCTATTCCCCAGCCCCAGAAATAACAATGTGCAGCCGCCCGGTGAAAACCGGGCGGCTGAGCGTGTCGAAAAAGTGGCCGAAGGCCACTTTTTCGAGTTTTTGCAAGGGTCTGCGTGCAGCCGATTAACCGCTTTTAGCGGTTAATCGGCCACACTTGTCCCTTGATAGGTGCAAAAAGCCACGCACAGGTCGCGGCTTTTTGCAGATTCATAGGGGTAGGGCAGACGATCTTTTTTCATTATAATACAGGTTTTTCAATAGTCTGAGCCGCCCGGCGAAAACCGGGCGGCTGTTTTGCTGCCGGGAAAAAGGGGAGAGGAGAAAGAAAAAATTGGCGCTTTTTCCCCATTGCCAGAAAAAAGCGGATCATGCTATAATGCTTGCGAAAAAGGAAAAGGGGGCAGAAGAGAATGGATCTGGATACCGGCATTTTTGTGTTTGAAATTCTGGGAGTCATTGCCTTTGCTTTTTCCGGGGCTATTTTAGCCATTCGAAAATGTATGGATCTGCTGGGGGTCATCGTCTTGGCCGTGA
>JAHZHY010000178.1:0-242 GCA_019420045.1 Clostridiales bacterium | reverse complement strand
TACCGCCGTGGGCGGGGGAATCATCCGGGATGTGATCTTGGGGATCAATCCCCCTATGGCCTTTACCAGTCCGGAACAGACTGCCATTGCCTGTCTGGTGTCGGTGGTCATTTTCTGTGCCGTAGCTTATTGTCAGAAGAAAGGCATCGACAGCCTGTTTCAAAAGCTGGACCTGTATATGACCATTTTTGACGCCGTGGGGCTGGCAGCTTTTACGGTCACCGGAGTTTCGGTGGCCCATG
>JAHZHY010000177.1 GCA_019420045.1 Clostridiales bacterium | reverse complement strand
TCTCCTACATTAGGGGGCTTTTTGTCTATTGTCCGTTTTTACTGGTCCAGTTCAATTTCTGTCCGGGCTGTTTTCATTGTTTTTTCTCGTAGACAATTGGCTGTTATGCACCGATTCGTGCATCCTTCTGGCACAGCCGGTTGAGAATTGCAGTGGCTTCCGCTCGGGTGATCCGATCACCGGGATGGAAGTTGCCTTCTGCATCACTTCCCTGCAAAATCCCTGCCTGATACAAAAGCCGGATCTCCTTGGCGTAGGTCTGGTCATCACTCACATCGGGCGGCAGGATCGCACCCTCCACCGGTTCCAGTTTCTCTTCCGGCAGAGCGCGGGCAAAGAGATAGGCCATCTGGCTACGGCTGCACCGCCAATAAAATTCACCCTTCATTTCAAAGGGAATGATTCCCTCCAAAATACTGTAAGCCCGATAGGGAGCATCCCAAGGTTCCCCGCCAGTCAGGTCCACACCATCATCTGTATAAATGCTGCGCACCACACTGGCCATTTTAATGGCTTCGCTGCAAGACAAGTACTCTCCCGGGGCAAAGGTTCCATCCCCCATGCCATCCATCAGACCCAACTCATAGGCCCCCTGAATGGTGCCCTGCTGATTTGCCCCATACCAGGCGTTTTCATCCACATCGGAGAACTGACCTTGCTGATAGGTCCGCTCCTGAACAAAATTGTCCATCGATCCACGAGCGGCACCAAGCATCTTGATTTCCTCTGCAACCTTGGTCAGGCTCTGTTTACCCAGCTGATCCTTTGTCACGCCATCGATGTTCCACTGCCACAGTGTTCCATCGGTGGCCAGAAGAGCGCTCCGGGTTCCGCCATAGGCCAGCTCGGTAAAGCGCAGATCGCCCGTATCCACCAATGTGGGTTCCGGCAGCCGGTATTGCTCTTCCTGAGGATCGTTGTCCTTTCCCTGGTAATAGCCCCACAGATACAGCTGTCCATCCTGGGTCAGGGCTGCACCGGAAAAGCGATCCAGATCGGCCTGCTGCACATTCCGCATCAGCCGGGTGGGCTCCATCACATAGAAGTCATCCATCCCCAAAGACCGATGTTCAAAATTGCCGCCCCACACATAAAGATCTCCATCTTCGGTGAGGGCCTGGCAGGTGTATTCATCACACTGCACCGTGAGCACATCGGAAAGAATCCAACGGGGTTCTGCACTGTTCTTGGGATTTCCTTCCCCATAGCCGGT
This sequence comes from Clostridiales bacterium, assembly GCA_019420045.1. Classification (GTDB taxonomy): domain Bacteria; phylum Bacillota; class Clostridia; order Oscillospirales; family Butyricicoccaceae; genus Pseudobutyricicoccus. The sequence continues at coordinate 1,746 of JAHZHY010000177.1, read as the reverse complement.
CTCACCCATGGGTCCCATGCCCCAGGTATACAATTTTCCATCTGCTGTAACAAGGGCAAAAACACCAGGGCCGCAGGCCACATCCGCAGCGGACCAGTTGATATTTTGGGGCGTGTCCCATTTTTCTATGATGGGATTCCAGTTTGCATCATCCCCGGTATACACATTTCCCCAGACATAGACCCCGCTCATCGTTATCGCTATGCCGTTTTCTTTCCAACAGTCTGCCTTAAGCACAGGGGGCAGGCCCTCCTTCTTCACCCACTGGCCTTCCCACAGATACAGGCTGCCATCCCGGGTGATAATCAGGTCATCATCGCAATAGGACACCTTGCCAGGGGTTGTCACTTGCTTTGCACTCCCATCGGCAAAGGAATAAAGATCCCCTGCGGGGCCCACAAAATACTCTGCATCAAAGATTCCTTTTTGATCCAAAGGGCGGTTTCCAGGTTCCTCCGGCGGCTTCGGCTCTCTTTTCAGCTGCTCCGGCACCATCACGCCGGTGGTCACCTGCTTGAGATCCCAGCCAACATCATAAACCCAACTGATATTCCACAAATATAACCCGCCGTCCTGGGTGAGAATCAAGGTGTCTCTCCCCTGGGCCACCACATCAGCCACAGCGGTATCACCGCAGTCGACCTTCTCAGGGACTTGGAAAGTCCAGTCTTCCCGATCATGAATTTCATAGACTCTATCGGCATAGAATCCCCACATATAAAGCTCTCCGCTCTCGGTAATAGCGGTGGAAAATTTATAATCGTCCATACTCACTCGATCCACATGGAGCATGATTCGGGTTGGCTGCCAGATCTTACCTCCCAAAAGTCCTATGGTATCTTCCCAGTTTTCACCCCAGCCATATAAAGTCCCATTTTTTGTAATAGCATAGTTGGTCCACCCTCTGCTCACTGCCATCTTCACATTGGAGAGAATCTTTATTGGCACAGGGCTGTTTTGAGGAAGTCCCTCCGCATAGCCATTTTCACCCACGCCCCAGGTATATAGATCACCATTCTGGGTCACCAAAGTGAAATTACCCCCTCCAGTGGAAACCTGAAGACCGGCAGGGACGCCCTCTACCTTATGCGGTGAGTTGTACTGTTTCGAGATCGAGTTCCCCTTTGCATCGTCTCCCATGTAGACACTTCCCCACACATAGACACCGCCATTCTCTGTAACGGCAATCCCATGCGTCTCCGAAATATCTGCCGAGATCACAGGAGGAAGACCCTCCACCTTCTGAGGAGTATCCCGATCCACTGTATCACCCAGCCCCAACTGACCACGATTATTCTCCCCCCAGGTGTACAGGCTGCCATCCTCTGTGACGGCCAGGGTCTGGTTCATCGATTCCGCTACATGGATGACATTGGAAATTCCTTCTACTTTTTCAAACTGGCACTGGCCCGTGTATGTGTTTGACCCTTCTGTCAGCTGGCCTTCATACAACACGGAACGCCCATAATACAAGTCGCCATTCTCCATGACAAAATAATTCTCTGTGACCGTGCGTTGGTTCTGAAAATCCAGCGTTTTTTCGGTCTCTCCCGCGCCCTGCACCGGCAAGGACGAAAACGGCAGCAATGTAAGACTAAACAGGATGGCCAGCAACAAAGAACATTTCCTCTTCATACCCATACCTCCTCACCATAATGCAGTTATATTTTTCTGTACTGATTTCAATATATCACCACCACATCTAAAAGTAAAGAGCAGGGAGAGGAAATATTTCCTCTCCCTGCT
>JAHZHY010000176.1 GCA_019420045.1 Clostridiales bacterium | reverse complement strand
TTTCGGACAAGGTGAAAAAGCCCGGTAGATCTGCTCCAACACCATCACCCGAGCCAGATGATGGGGAAAAGTCATAGGAGACATGGACAGGCGCAGCCCGGCTCTTTCTTTCACCTTGTCCGAAAGGCCCTCGGAAGAGCCGATGATAAAGCAAAGGCGGGAAATGCCACTGTTTTGCCATTTTTCCATTTTCCGGCTCAGTTCCCGGCTGCTCATCTCCTCCCCTTCGATGCACATGGCCACCACATAACTCTGAGGCGGGATGGCAGCCAGAATTTTATCCCCTTCCCGCTCCAGTCCGCCGGGACGGGTGTCTTCGGGGATCTCCACCACCTCCAGGCGGCAGAAGGCGCTCAGCCGCTTCTGGTATTCCTGGCAGGCTTTCAGATAAAAATCTTCCTTCAGCTTGCCAGCGCAGATCAGTTTCACTCCTGTCATCCGGCAGCCCTGCCTTTCCCGGTGAGGGACAGGGGAGCCTTATGGGGCGCCACCGCCACCTGCACCTGCTCCTTAAGCCCCGCCAGCCTTAGAGCCCGCTCTGTCTCTTCCAGCGCCCATTCCGGCCGGTTGTTGTGCTCGCTCAGATGGGCCAGAATCACCTTTTGCAGCCCGCATTTTCCCCACTCTGTCACAGCCTGGGCGGCATCGTCATTGGACAGATGCCCCTGGGGCGACAGAATCCGCTGCTTGAGATAATAGGGGTATTCCCCGTTTTTCAGCTGATACACATCGTGGTTGGATTCCAGAAACACCGTCTCGGCTCCCCGCAGGGTTTCAAATACAGAAGCCGGCAGATGACCTAAATCGGTGCAGTAACCCAGCTTTCCCCCTTCGGTCTCCAGCAGAAAGCCACAGCTGCCCGGGCAGTCATGGGGCGTGAGAAAAGGAGTGATGCGCACCTCTCCCAGCCAAAAGGCTGTGTCGGGCTCCACAGCTTCCAGCCGGTCATGAGCACACTTTGCTTTTAACCCTTCCACCGTGGGGACGGTGGCGTAGATGGGCGCCTGGCAGTGCTTGGTCAGCACCGGCAAAGCGCTGACATGGTCGGAATGGGTGTGGGTGATGAGCACATCGGTGATATCCCCCAAAGCAATGCCCAGCTGGGACAGGGCGTTGCGGATGTACTTGGTGTTGGTGCCCCCATCGATGAGCAGGGTGCGGCCTCCTCCCTGGAACACCGAGCAGTTCCCCGAAGAGGAACTGGCCAGGCTGTAAAAACGGGTCATAGTTTCCTTCCTTCGTCCTTCAAAAAGTAGCGGCGGCACGGAAAACACCGCGCCGCCGGAACAGATCATTTCTGCTTGTCCTTTGCCTTTTACCGGGCCATGGGCACCGCATCCTCTTCGGACACAGTGACCCGGCGAATATCGGCTCCGAGCCCCTGGAGCTTTTCCACGATGTTGTCATAGCCCCGCTCGATATAGCCGATCTCCTCCACCTCGGTGACGCCCTTGGCGGCCAGACCGGCGATGACCATGGCGGCCCCGGCCCGCAGATCGCAGGAGCGCACCTTGGCGCCGGTGAGCTCGCTCACCCCTTCGATGATGGCCACTTTGCCGTCCACCTGGATCTTGGCACCCATCCGCCGCAGCTCTTCCACATAGCGGTAGCGGTTGTCCCACACTCCTTCGGTGATGATGCTGGTGCCTTCGGCCAGACACAAAGCGGCGGCCAGCTGAGGCTGCATATCGGTGGGGAAACCCGGATAGGGCAGGGTTTTGATGTTGATGCGCCGCAGAGGTTCTGTGCGGCTGACCCGCACGGCGTCGTCCATCTCTTCCACCTGAGCGCCCATCTCGATGAGTTTTGCAGTGATGCACTCCAGGTGCTTGGGGATCACATTGCGCACCAGCACGCTGCCGCCGGTGGCCATGACAGCGGCCATATAGGTGCCCGCTTCGATCTGATCGGGGATCACCGAATAGGTGCCGCCGTGAAGTTCTTTCACTCCCCGGATCTTGATCACATCGGTACCGGCTCCCATGATCTCAGCGCCCATGGCGTTTAAGAAGTTGGCCAGGTCCACGATATGAGGCTCTTTGGCGGCGTTTTCGATCACCGTCTGGCCCTCGGCCAAAGTGGCGGCCAGCATGATGTTCATGGTGGCGCCCACAGACACCACATCCAGATAGATGCTGGTGCCCCGCAGGCCCTGGGGGGCCTGGGCATAGACAAAACCATTTTTCACATTGACTTGGGCACCCAGGGCTTCAAACCCCTTCACATGCTGATCGATGGGGCGCACCCCGCCGAAATTGCATCCGCCGGGCATGGCCACTTCGGCCTTGTGATAGCGGCCCAGCAGAGTACCGATCAGATAATAGGAAGCCCGCATTTTCCGCATCAGATCTTCAGGGGTGCGGATGTTGCGCATATGGCGGCAGTCGATCTCCACAGTGGTGGGGTTCATGCTGCGCACCTGAGCTCCCATCTGCTGGAGGATCTCCAGCTGGATGATCACATCGCTGACCCGGGGCACATTCTCGATGCGGCAGACGCCGTTGACCAAAATGGTGGCCGGTATAATGGCCACAACGGCATTCTTTGCACCGCTGATGGTCACTTCGCCCCGCAGCGGCTTATTTCCATTGATGATAAATTTATCCAAATTCCTCATTCTCCCGGCAGTGTATTCCAGTTGCTCCCTTGCAAGATGCCGCCCCCCGGCGGCAAGAAGAACGACAGAGCTTCGTTCATCAAAAATTTACTGTTGTTTTATATATTTTACCACAGTAATCCCAGAATGAAAAACAAAATCCCACAGATTTTCACCTAAGTTTTCACCAATCCCCAGGGCGTATCCTCGTGCACAATGACCAAAGGCTCATTCCACCGGATTCTCCCCTGTGTCCACCGTGAAACTTTTTCCTCCCGCTTCCACCTGCCAGACAGGGAAAATCAGGTAATTCCCATTGCCCTGATCCCGCAGGCGGTAGCTTTCCCGGGCGCTCTCCGGCGGCTGGGAAAAGTCTTCTTCCCGCCACAGACGGCGCAGACCCACCACCATCTGATAGCTTTTGGCGCCTTCGCCCACCTGGCGCAGCTGGGTATCCATCAGCCAGCGGCCCTCGGCCACAAGCCCATTCCCCTTTTTCCGGCAGGTGAGGGTGCATTCCATCAGCTCTTCTCCCGAGGGCATCCCCTGGAAAAAAATAAACTGCTCCCCTTTTTCCTCCCAGCGGCAATTTTCCATGGGGAAACCCGCCTTCTCCAAAAGATCCTGCCACTCCTCCCCGGTGAGGGAATGCTGGTCAAACAGTTCCAGACGCACCTCTCCCCCGGTATAAAAGGTAAGGGTGCCCTTGGATGAAGAAAACCGGGAGACGCCGCCGTCGGTGTCGCTTTTTTCCGTGCCCAGAAGGACCTGGGCCGCTTCCTTCTCCAAAGCGGTATCCCGGCTTGCGGCATACACCGGCCGCTGGGTGCCCAAACTCCGGAAAATATCCTCGTCAAACTCTCCCACATCTTCCTGCAGCAGGGAAAGAGCCTGATCCATGGTCTGCCGCTGCTGGGCCCAGCCGTGGCTCACCTGCCACAGAAGGTTTCCCGCCAAAAACAGGTTGGTGCAGATGAGCACGATGAGCAAAATGGTTTTGGCCCGGCTCCATTCCATGGCTTATCCCTCCTTCACCGGTGCATAGCTGAGATAGGGGGTGAGCCTGCCCTCCTGCAAAGCATAGCGGCACTGAAGCCGCACTGGCCCGCTTCCTTCCATGGCCGCAGCTGCCAGGGAATAGGGCAGCAAGGTTTTCTCCCCTGTCTGGGTCAGGGACAAAAGGCTCATCTCCATGGAGACGATAACCCCTTCCCGTACATGGATGGTCACCTGCTGGGAAGAAAGAGGTACGCCCGAAGCCCGGCAGGAAAAGAGAATGGTGTATTCCCCTTCTTCCGCCCCTTTCTGAATGCTTTTGAGGGACAGATCCAGGGGCGAGCCTGCACTGTCCAGGGCATCCTGGGCCACCTGCCAGCCCCGGCCGATCAGGCCCACCAGGGTGTTCTCGGCGCTCTCTCCCTCCAGGCCCTCGCCGCCGTCCACGGTAAACTGCACCGTTCCGTCTCCGCTGAGACGCAGGGAATAATTTCCCTGGACGAACACCGCCATATCTTCTCCGGCGGCATAACGCTTGGCCAGGTAGGGGTTCATGGAAAAGCACTCCAGCAGAGCCCGGGGCATCTCACCGCCGCCGACAGAGCTGGTGACCACATCGGCCACTTTGCATTCATACACCGGCAGTTTGACGGTGCTGCCGGGCACCGGCTGATCAGGGGCCAACACTGACAGACTGGGGTCTTCCATCGCAAAATAGGAGCCGTCGGAACTGCATTCCTCCAAGGCCGTCTGAAGCTTTTCGCTGGCGGCGGCTGTGGTAAACCGGAACCACTCCCCCTCCCCGGTCTCCAGCAACAAGTCCACTCCGTCTTCTTCCGCCAGAAGCACCAGGCGGGAGAAGGTCAGTTCATCCTCCCCAGGGGAGGCTCCGCTCCAGGAGCGCATAGCCGTCAGCGGCACCTGGCCGTCATATTCCAGCAGAAAGCCCTGTTCCTCCAAAAGCATGCGGTAATAGTCTTCCCGCTGCACCGTCTTTTTTTCCCCCATGGAGCCCAAAGCTTCCTCCAATGTGGGCCGGAGCAGGGTGTAGATGCCTGAAACCGGCTGCTGGGTATAGGCGTAATACAGATCCCCCTTCTGAAAGGCTGACACCGCCAGGGGATAGGCGGCGGGGTCGCTTTGTTCCTCCTGCACCTGGCTGACGGTATTCTCTCCCCGCAGCCACCGTGACAGGGTGTAAAGAGGCCCCAGGGAGGGGTCCATACTCACGCCCAGAGACACCGAAAGGGTGAACAGCACCGCCATCAGAAGGCCATTTGCAATCAGGGCCGCTGTTTTGATTTTTTCTTTCATAGCTGCCCCTCATGATCCGGCGGGCACACCGGCAAAGTGATGGTGACGGTGGAACCTGCATCCAGCTGGCTTTCCACCCCAATGGTGCCCTGGTGCTGCTCCACAATTTCTTTTGCAATGGCCAGCCCCAGGCCGGTGCCGCCCCGTTCCCGGGACCGGGCCTTGTCCACCCGGTAAAACCGCTCAAAGAGCCGGGGGATATCCTCCTGGGGAATACCGATGCCGGTGTCCTGCACCTTGATGACCACCTTGTCCTCCCGGGAGAAGGCGCAGAGGGTGACCGAGCCGCCGGGGCGGTTATATTTGATGGCATTGGAAACGATGTTGGCAATGACCTGCTCCATCCGGTTCTGGTCGGCCAGGATCAGGGGCAGAGGCTCTTCCAGCTTCGTCTCCAGGGTCAGGCCCTGGGCCCTGGCCTCGATGAGCATGGCGCTGGCGATGTTCTGCACAATGAGCTTCACCGGAATGGGGCTCATCTCCATGTCCATCTTCCCATAGTCCAGCTGGGACAGGGTGAGCAGATCCTTGACGATGTGGGTCATCCGGTCGGACTCGTTGTAGATCACCTGAAGGAAATTGCGGCGTGTTTCCCCGTCCAGCTCGTCCCCGGCGTCCAGAAGGGTTTCGGTGAAGCCCTTCGTATTACACAAGAAGGACTTGACTCCAAGAATTTCTTTGCGTTTAATCCTGAGTTTGACAGACCAAATTAAAGAGTTTCCCCAAAAGAACCGAAAGTATTCATT
>JAHZHY010000175.1 GCA_019420045.1 Clostridiales bacterium | reverse complement strand
GAGCTTTAATATCTACGACATCTGTTATGCCAAAACAGCCCGGGAGCAGCAGGATTATATCAAGTATATCAACGAACAGTATAACTCCGAACGACTGACCGAGATCCTGACCCGTCTCACCGAGATGATCGGCGCTACGGTGCTCAACATCTCCAAGCAGGACTATGAGCCCCAGGGAGCCAGCGTCACTTTCCTCATCGCCGAGGAGAGCATGGTGCAGAACCGCAGTGGAGAAACGGTGGTGGCCCATCTGGACAAAAGCCATGTGACAGTGCACACCTATCCGGAATATCATCCGGAAACCTCCATCGCCACCTTCCGGGTGGATATCGATGTGGCCACCTGCGGCCAGATCACCCCGCTGTCCACACTGGATTTCCTCATCGGCAGCTTTGATTCCGATATCATCACCATTGATTACAGAGTCCGGGGCTTTACCCGGAATATGGAAGGGGAAAAGATCTTCATCGATCATTCCATCACTTCCATTCAGGATTATATCAGCCAGGATATTCTGCAGAAGTACGACGCCGTGGACATCAATGTCTACCAGGCCAATATGTTCCACAGCAAGCTGCTGATCAAGGACATCGTGCTGCAGAATTACCTCTTCAATTCCGATGTGTATGAGATCCCTCCCAAGGTGCGGCTGGATATCACCAACGCCCTGCGCCGGGAAATGATCGAGATCTTCAGCGGCGCCAATGTGTTTCAGGAGGTGAAAGGCTGATGGATCAGGACCGCGCTCCTTTGCAGGAAGCCCTGGAGCGGATGCGCCGGGACCGGCTGGTACCCTTTGATGTACCCGGCCACAAGCGGGGCCGGGGCAACCCGGAACTGACCCGTTTCCTGGGAGAACAGTGCCTTTCGGTGGATGTAAACTCCATGAAGCCCCTGGACAACCTGTGCCATCCCACCAGCGTGATAAGGGAGGCCGAAGAGCTGGCCGCCGACGCTTTTGGAGCGGCTCACGCCTTCTTTATGGTGGGAGGAACCACCTCTTCGGTGCAGGCCATGGTGCTCTCCAATGTAAAAAAGGGGGACGAGATCATCCTGCCCCGGAATGTGCACCAAAGCGTCATCAACGCCCTGGTGCTCTGCGGCGCCACACCGGTGTATATCAATCCCCAAAGCGATAAAAACCTGGGCATTGCCCTGGGAATGTCCCTCAGCGATGTGCGCGCCACCATGGAACGCCACCCAGGTGCCAAGGCCATTTTGATCAACAATCCCACTTATTATGGCATTTGTTCCGATCTCAAGTCCATCACCGAAGCGGCCCATCAGAAGGGGATGCGGGTGCTGGTGGACGAAGCCCACGGGACTCATTTCTATTTCGGCCGGAATATGCCCATTTCCGCCATGGCCGCCGGGGCCGATATGGCGGCGGTGAGCATGCACAAATCCGGCGGTTCCCTGACCCAAAGCTCGGTGCTGCTGTGCGGCAAGAATGTCAATCCTCACTATGTGCGCCAGATCATCAACCTGACCCAGACCACCAGCGGTTCTTATCTGCTGCTGTCCAGCCTGGACATTTCCCGGCGGAATCTGGCCACCCGGGGACAGGAGATCTTCGACAAGGTAGAGCGCTTTGCCGGTTATGCCCGGGAAGAGATCGGGAAGATCGGGGATTATTTCGTCTATTCCAAAGACCTGGTCAACGGGGACAGCATTTTTGATTTTGACACCACCAAGCTGTCGGTGAACACCCTGGGGCTGGGTCTGGCCGGCATTGAAGTCTATGACATCCTGCGGGATGAATACGATATCCAGATCGAGTTCGGAGATTTGGGGAATATTCTGGCCTATATCTCTGTGGGAGACAAAACCAAGAACATCGAACGGCTGATCAGC
>JAHZHY010000174.1 GCA_019420045.1 Clostridiales bacterium | reverse complement strand
GCCCGGTGGGGAAATGCGCATTTCCAACTTCCTGCTTTGGGAGTGCGCATACAGCGAATTTTACTTCACCGATACCCTCTGGCCCGATTTCGGCAGAGAGGAAATCTACAAAGCCATCGCAGAATTTCAGAAGAGAAACAGAAGATATGGGGGTCTTTCCCGATGAAAGTACGGGTCATTTCCGCCCTGGTGGGCATTTTGCTGTTTATTGCTGTGGTCTATTGGGCGCCACAATGGGTGACGCTGCTGGCCTTCAGCCTGCTTTGCGCCCTGGCGGCCTACGAGTTTTTGCACAACACCGGCCTGCTGAAAGGCAGTCCGCTGCTGCCCATTTGCTGCATCGCCGCCTTTTTGGTGCCCGCCGCCAGCAACTACGATATGTACTACATCCTGCCCCTGCTCTATGTGTTCACCCTTCTGGTGTTCCTGTGGGCCATTCTCCATCCCCAGCGCATCACCGCAGAGCAGATCGCCCATGCCTATCTGGGGGCCATTACCATTCCCTTCCTGCTCAGCGGCGTCATGCGCATCCTGCTTCAGCATGAAAACGGCAAGGTGTATGTGCTTCTGCCCTTCCTGGCCGCCTGGTGCAGCGACAGCCTGGCCCTGGTGTTCGGCATGCTCTTCGGCAAGCACAAGCTGATCCCTCAGGTCAGCCCCAAAAAGACGGTGGAAGGGGCCGTGGGCGGCGTCATCGGCGCCGTGGCAGGCCTGTGCATCTTCGGCTATTTCGCCGGAAACAAGCTGGGCGTGGAGCCCAACTACCTGCTTCTCAGTGCCGCCGGAGTGGTGGGCAGTCTGGCCGGAATGCTGGGCGACCTGGCTTTGTCCCTGGTCAAGAGAAAGACCGGCATCAAGGACTATGGCCACATCATGCCCGGCCATGGCGGCGTGCTGGATCGGTTCGACAGCGTCATCTTTACCGCGCCTTTGTTTGAGATCCTGCTCCACTTCACCAGCGCCATTTAACAAAAGGAGAAAACGGCTATGAAACGCATTGCTCTGTTGGGTTCCACCGGCTCCATCGGCACCCAGGCCCTGGATGTGGTGAGCCGGGATGAAAAACAGTATGCCGTCACCGCCCTCACCGCCGGGACAAACGCCCGGCTGCTGGAAGAGCAGGTGCGCCGGTTCCGGCCCCGCCTGGCAGTGCTGGGGGAGGAGAAGGCGGCCTGGGAGCTGAAAGGCCGCCTGGCCGACACCGATGTGCGGGTTTCCTACGGGGAAGAAGGGCTTTTGGAAGCGGCTTCTATGGCGGAGTGCCACATGGTGCTCAACGCCCTGGTGGGGGTGGCAGGGCTTTCCCCCACGGTGGCGGCTCTGGAAGCGGGGCACACCCTGGCTCTGGCCAATAAGGAGTCTTTGGTGTGCGGCGGCGCCCGGGTGATGGAGCTGGCCCAAAAGAAGGGCGTTTCCATCCTGCCGGTGGACAGCGAGCACTCGGCCATTTTCCAGTCCATGGGAAATAGACCCCTGGAGGAAGTGCGGCGGGTGCTGCTCACCGCCTCCGGCGGACCCTTTTTCGGCAAAAGCCGGGAGGAGCTGCGGGGGATGACGGCGGCGGAGGCTCTGCGCCATCCCAACTGGAGCATGGGGAAGAAGATCACCGTGGACTCGGCCACCATGATGAACAAGGGCTTTGAGGTGATGGAAGCGGTGTGGCTCTTCGGCCTTGCGCCGGAGCAGGTGGAGGTGCTGGTGCACCGGGAGAGCATTCTCCATTCGGCGGTGGAGTTTGTCGATGGCTGCGTCATGGCCCAGCTGTCGGAGCCGGATATGCGCCTGCCCATTCAGCTGGCCCTTACCTGGCCCCAGCGGCAGGAGGGGGCGATCAAGCCCCTGGACTTGACAGCCATTGGGTCCCTGACCTTCCAGAAGCCCGACCGGGAGAATTTCCCCTGTCTCGATCTGTGCGAGCAGGCCATCCGCCAGGGGGGAGACAGGGGGGCGGTTATCAATGCGGCCAACGAAGTGGCGGTGGCGCTCTTCCTGGAAGGCAAGATCGGGTTTTTGGATATTTATGAGATGTGCGCCCAGGCCCTGCGGGATCAGCCCTTCCGGGAAAATCCAACGATTGAAGAGATTCTGGAAATCGACCGCGCCGTCCGGGCCCAGTGTCTGGGCTCCCATACTGCGCTGCCGCGCTAAGCAATAGAACTGGGCCACTGGGCTAGGATTGCACCTTGGCTCCTCCCGGTGTTGGCGAGCCAGCGCCGGAGCAGGAATGCGCAGCGGCGCATACGGCCTTCAGAGAGTTTTGCCAGCGGAGGTACTCCGCTCATTAAGAAAAGAACAGGTGATATTTTTTGTCCATTCTCATCGCGGTTTTGGTATTTGGTTTGATCGTGTTTGTCCATGAGCTGGGGCACTTTGTGGCCGCCAAGCTCTCCGGGGTCACCGTTTACCGGTTTTCCATCGGTTTCGGCCCGGCCATCGTGAAAAAAGAGTGGAAAGGCACCCTTTATGCCATCCGCCTTCTGCCTTTGGGCGGAAGCGTCGTGATGAAAGGGGAGTTTGACGAAGAGGGCAACGAAGTGGAAGATCAGACCGGCTCCTTCCAGGCGGCCAGTCTGCCTCGCCGGTTTGCCATTTCGGCGGCGGGCTCTGTGATGAACTTCCTCACCGGCCTGCTGCTCATCATCATCACCCTGTGGCCCGCCCAGGCCCTGCCCACCCCTCAGGTGGCATCCCTGGAAGAGGGCTTCCCCGCAGGGGGGGAAAACGGCATCCAGGAGGGCGACCGCCTGGTGAAGATCAACGACTTCCACATCTTCCTCTATGGGGATGTGATGACCGCTTTGGAATATGGCGCCGGGGAGCCTTATGACATCACCGTCCGGCGGGATGGAGAAAAGATTGAACTCAATGATGTGGAGCTGACCAAGCAGGAGTATTCCGACTCACAGGGCGGCACCAGCCTGCGCTATGGCATGAACTTCGTCACCGAAAAGGCCACCGTGGGCGCGAAGCTCCGTTACAGCCTGAATAACGCCGGCAGCTTCATGCAGTCGGTGACCGAAGGCCTCAAGCAGATCTTCCGGGGCCAGGTGGAAAAGGACGATGTGATGGGCACCGTGGGCATCGCGAGCGAGATCAGCAACCGGGCCAAGACCTCGGCGCTGGATATGTGGTATTTCGTGGCCTTCCTCTCCATCAACTTGTCCATTATGAACCTGCTGCCCATTCCCGGGCTGGATGGCGGTAAGATTCTGTTCCTGCTCATCGAGGCCATCATCCGCCGCCCGGTGCCGCCCAAGTTCGAAGGGGCCGTGCAGCTGGCCGGGCTGGCGCTCATCTTCGGCCTGTTCATTTTCGTCACCTATAACGACATCGTGCGTCTGATCGCGGGGTAAAGACTATGGAAAGAAAAACAAAACAGATCATGGTGGGGGGTGTGGCCATTGGGGGCGGTGCCCCCCTCAGCATTCAATCCATGGCCAACACCAAAACCACCGATGTGGAAGCCACCCTCTGCCAGCTTCACCGGCTGAAAGAGGCCGGGTGCCATGTGGCCCGGCTCACCGTGCCCGATGAAAAGGCCGCCCGGGCCTTCGGGCGCATCCGCCGGGATTCTCCGCTGCCTCTGGTGGCCGACATCCACTTTGACTATAAGGCCGCCATCTGGGCCGCCGAGGAAGGGGCCGACAAAGTGCGCATCAACCCGGGCAACATCGGCTCCGATGAGAAGGTGGGGGAAGTGGTGCGGGCCTGCCGCAAACATAATATCCCCATCCGCATCGGCGTCAACGGCGGCTCTTTGGAAAAGGACATTCTGGCAAAATACGGCGCTCCCACGGCGGAAGCCCTGGTGGAAAGCGCCCTGTCCCATGTGGAAAAGCTCCACCGGTGGGATTTTGACGACATCTGCATCTCCCTCAAATCCTCCGATGTAAAAACCAACATTGCGGCCTACCGGCTGATGGCGGAAAAGACCGATTATCCCCTCCATCTGGGGGTCACCGAGGCGGGCACCCGGTATATGGGCACCCTGAAATCGGCGGCGGCCTTCGGGGCGCTGCTGCTGGACGGCATCGGCGACACCCTGCGGGTGTCCCTCACCGCCGACCCGGTGCGGGAGGTCTACGCCGCAAAAGACATCCTCAAAGCCCTGGGACTGAACCAGGAAGGGGCCACCCTGGTGTCCTGCCCCACCTGCGGCCGTACCCAGGTGGATCTGATCCCCATTGCCGAAGAGGTGGAGCAGCGGCTGTCCGGGCTGAAAAGCCGGATCACTGTGGCGGTGATGGGCTGCGCCGTCAACGGC
>JAHZHY010000173.1:3253-5148 GCA_019420045.1 Clostridiales bacterium | reverse complement strand
GGCAAAATACCCCAGTTCTTCTTTGGTGCGGGCGGTTTTCCCATGGCCCATGTGGTCGCAGCCAAAGGCGATGTACCCATTTTTCGCCAGAAAATCCATGAACTCCCGGTAACGCCCCATGTGCTCGGCCATGCCGTGGGCGATCTGCATCATTCCCCGGGGCCGGTCGGGCACATAGGCCACGCCATAGACCTGCTGCCGCCCTCCTGCCGAGGGAAACCGGTGTTCCAGTATTTGATAATTTTCCATATTCTTTTCCTCTCCCGGTGGTTTCTTCTCCTTTTTTTCCATGGGTCAAAAAATTTTTCTTGTTTTTGGCCCGGTGGCCCCTTCCCCCTTGCTTTAGGGTGTGATATACTGTATAAAATGGTCGTAAAATGTGGATTTTTCTGCCCGCCTGATGTATTCCGGCGGGTCTGAAAACATTATAGCATATTCATTATAACATATTCATTCAGGGAAAAAACACCGATTAGGAGGATTTTTGTGACATCGCTCTTCACCCCCTTGCATCTGGGGGGACTTTCTTTGAAAAACAGAGCCGTCCGCTCGGCCACCCAGGACGATCTGGGCACCGCCCAGGGCCTGATGACCCAGCAGGAATTGGCTCTTTACACTCTTTTGGCCCGGCAGAATGTGGGGCTTATTTTCAGCGCCCATTGTTATGTATCCCCGGAGGGCAAGGCCTCTCCCCTGCAAAACGGCCTGGACAGCGAGAAAAACCTGCCCATGCTCCGGAAAATCGCCCAGAGCGTCCATGCAGAAGGCGCCTGCATGGCCATGCAGATCAGCCACGCCGGAGCCAAAGCCCCCGGCGGCAAAGCCCCTTCGGACTTTTCTGTCCAGGAGCTGGAACAACTGAAACAGGCTTTCGTCCGCAGCGCCCTTTATGCCAAGGAAGCGGGGATGGATGGGGTGCAGCTTCATCTGGCCCATGGCTATCTGCTCTCCCAGTTCCTCTCCCCCCTGGATAACAGCCGGACAGATGAATACGGCGGCAGCGGCGAAAACCGCATCCGCTTCCCTCTGGAAGTGCTGCGCGCCCTGCGGGAGGCCTGCGGCAATGATTTCCCCCTGTTCATCAAGGTCAACTGCAACCTGCCCCAGCCGGAACTGGAAAAGGAATATGAGCAGGAGCTGCTGCTTTTGCTGGAAGAGTGCAAAAAACTGGGCGTGCTGGCCGCCGAGATCAGCGGCTGTAATTTCCGCACCTTCCCCCCTTCCGCCGGACCTTATTATCTGAAGCAGGCCCAGGTGCTGCAAAAAGCCGGCCTGCCCCTGATTCTGGTGGGCGGCATCCGCTCGGGTAATGACGCCCAGGCCTGCCTGGATGCAGGCTTCCCCCTGGTGTCCTTCTGCCGCCCCTTTGTGTGCGAGCCGGAATTTTTGCAGAAGGTGCAGCAGGACCCCTCTCACCGTGCTCCCTGCATCGGCTGCGGCCAATGCTTCCGCCAGCTCACTGCCCATGGCCGCCTCTGTCCTCTCCGGGAGGAAGGGACCGACCGGGCGCTGCTGGCCCTGTAAAAAAATTTCCCACTTTTTTTGCCGGGGATAAACTTTTTCCCCACTGTGCCCGTCTAATCAATCAGAAAGACACAGCCACAACGGTTTTGGAGATAAACGCTATGAAAAAAACACTACGCGCTCGACGCCGCCGTCGGCGCAGGGCTTTGCTGGCAGCGGCGGCGCTGCTTTTGTGCCTGGGCGGCGTGAGCCTTGTTTCCGCCATCGTCCGCCTGCCCGTCCACTCGGTGCCCGATGCCCCGGACGCCGCCACAGAGCCGGAGGAGAAGAAATCCCCGGAAAAGGGCGAAAACACCAAAGACACAGAAACTTCCCCGGAAGAAGGGGAAGAAAATAACACCTCCCTGGAGGAAACACCCAAAGAGGAAGAC
>JAHZHY010000173.1:1774-3243 GCA_019420045.1 Clostridiales bacterium | reverse complement strand
CCTCCTCTCCCCCGCCGGTGGCTGCCTATGATTATTCCCAGCCGGTGCCCGAAAGCGCCCCTGGAGCCGAAGGCGCCTTCCAGAACAGCCTGTTTATCGGCAACTCCATCACCGACGGCATCGCCCGCTACGGCATTGTGCCCGGCGCCACGGTCTACGCCAAAAACGGCCTGACGGTGACCAACGCCCTTACAGAGCCGGTGGTGACTTCCGGCTCGGGCCGCATCGCGCCGGAACAGGCTCTTCAGAGCCGGCAGTTTGACCGGATCTATCTGATGTTCGGCATGAACGAGCTGGGTTTTGGCAGCGAAGAGCAGTTTGTCACCCGGTACAGCGCCCTCATTGACCGGATCTGGGCCTTGCAGCCCTCGGCCACCATCTATGTGCAGAGCATTCTGCCGGTGACCGCCGAGCGTTCTGCCAAGGACGCCACCTTCAACAATCCCAAGCTCCAGCATTTCAACGAGCTGATCCGGCAGATGTGTGCCGAAAAACAAGCCTTGTTCCTGGACGCCCACAGCGCCCTTTGCGATGAAAGCGGCGCGCTGCCCGGGGAGTATTCTTCCGACGGCATCCATATCACCAAAGAAGCCTATGGCATTTGGTTTGCCTATGTCAATACACATATCTGGGGAGGTAATTAAATCCATGTTCAAGATAAAATCCCGGGCAATTTTCGCCCTGTGCCTGCTGCCCGTCCTGTGCCTGGGGGGCTGCCAGAAGAAAGAAGCCGAAGCCAAAGACCCCGATCCCTCAAAGCTTGCCAGCCAGCTGCTGTCGGACCTCTCCTTCCAGGATAAGCTGGAAGAAACCGACAAGGGCGCCGCTCTCACGGTGCTGGGTCTGGAAAGCTATGAAAGCAAGGTGTCGGACTGCGCCATCTACCTGGGCACCGGGGCCACCGCCGAGGAAGTGGTGGTGCTCAAGGCCAGCGATGAAAAAGGGGCCCAGGAGATCAAAGCAGTTCTGAAAGAAAATCACCTGCCCCGGCTGAAAGAGGACTTTCAGAACTATGTCCCCACCGAGGTGCCCAAGATCGAAGACGCCGCTTTGTATGCCAAGGGGAAGACGGTAGCCCTGTGCGTCTCTTCGGACAGCGACAAAGCTCTGGAGATCATGGAAGAGGCCATGAGCTAACCCTTTTCACCGCAGCGAGGGCACACCATGAGAAAGAAGGATCAAGGGCTGCGGGACGAATTCATCCAGTTTGTCACCCAGCATCAACAGGAGTTTTACCGCCTGGCCTTTCGCTATACCCATGAGCCGGACGGTGCCATGGATGTGGTGCAGGAGGCCCTGGAAAAGGCCCTGCGGGCCTTGCCCTCCCTGCGCCAGCCGGAATATATGAAGACCTGGTTTTATCGGATTCTGGTCAATGAGAGCCTGACCTATCTGCGGAAAAACAAACGGGAGCTTTTGCCTTTGCAGCAGGCCCTGGAGGAACTGCCCGCCCTTCTGCCCCCGGACGC
>JAHZHY010000173.1:387-1764 GCA_019420045.1 Clostridiales bacterium | reverse complement strand
CCCAGACCATGGATCTTCACGACGCCATCGACCGGCTGGAACCCCAGCTGAAAACGGTGGTCATGCTGCGCTTTTTTTCCGACATGAAGTTTTCTGAGATTGCTCAGGTCACCGATACCAACATCAACACGGTGAAATCCCGGCTGAAGGCGGCCCTGGGCCGCCTGCGCCTGCATCTGGAGGAGGAACCTAATGACACCCCATGAACTGAGAAAACTCCATGAGAGCATCCCTGTGCCGCCGGAGCTGGAAGAGCGGGTGCAAAAGGCCCTGCGACCCAAACGGCGGCCCATTCGTTTTGTTGCCCGGACGATGACGGCCTGCGCCGCCTGTGCTGCGCTGTTTGCCCTGTCGGTGAATCTGTCCCCGGCCTGGGCGGCCAGTTTGTATGAAGTGCCCCTTCTGGGGGATGTGGCCCAGTTCTTCACCTTCCGGGAAAGCCACGAGGTGGACGAAGCCAAGGACATCCAGGTGCGGGTGCCTGCCATCCGGGGCACCGGCGAGAGCCAGCTGGACAAGGAGATCAACCAGCGCATTGCCGACAAGATCGACCAGCTGGAAGCGGAGGCCACCCGCATGGCGGAGGAATATCTGGAGGCCTACAACGCCACCAAACAGCCGGGAGACCCGGATTTCTGGAAGATGAAGGTGGAGATCGACTATGAGATCCACTACACCACGCCGGATGTGGTATCCTTTGTGCTCAACTCCACCATCACCGGGGCCAATGCCTACACCCAGCAGTATTTCTATAATATTGATCTGAAAACCGGGGAAGATCTCACCCTGGAAGGGCTTTTGGGGCCGGATTACATCGACCTGTGCAACCAGGCGGTGAAGGAGGGCATGGCCAGGAAGATGGCCGAGGACCCGGATGCCATGTATTATTCCCGGGACGATGAGGACGATTTTGACGATGATTTCGCCTTCCAGACCATTGAGCCGGACCAGTCCTTCTATCTCCATGAGCAAGGCCAGGTGGTGATTGTGTTCCCCAAATACGCCATTGCCCCCGGCTATATGGGAATCCAGGAATTCACCGTGTCCGGTGTCCGGACGGCCTAAACTCTCTGAAGCCTGGGATGCGCTATGAGCCTGAGTGGTCCAGGGCTGGCGCGCCAGCCCTGGAAAGGGCTATAATGCAATCCTGGCCAACTGCATAAAAAGAAAAACTCCCCCATTGGGGGAGTTTTTTTGCCTTTCTCTCCGTTTCACTGCCTAGCGCGGGAGCGCAGTATGGGAGCCCAGGCACTGGGCCGGAGCACCGGACCAAACAACGCATACAGCCAGGGAGAGGACGGGTGCAGCGTCACGCTGCCTGCCTAGCGCGGGAGCGCAGTATGGGAGCCCAGGCACTGGGCCGGACACCGGACCAAG
>JAHZHY010000173.1:0-377 GCA_019420045.1 Clostridiales bacterium | reverse complement strand
TACAGCCGGGGAGAGGATGGCCACCGTTACTCCAATTTGCTGCTCACCAGCTTGTCTCCCTGGTAGACCAGCTTGAGGGAAAAGAAGGGCGCATCCTCCCGGAGCAGCCGGAGAAACTCCCTGTCCCCTTCCCACAGGGGCAAAGAGAGCACCTCGTCCTTTTCCACCCACCGCAGTTCCCCTTCGTCGCAGGCAGTCAGTTCACCCTCAAAGCCATGAGCGGTGAACAGGTGCATATATTCGGTTTCGTACCGGTCGGAGACAAAGGTCACAATGCCCCGGAAACGGTATTGGGTCAGGCACAGGCCGGTCTCCTCCTGCACCTCCCGCAGCAGGCAGTCCTGGGGGCTTTCCCCCTCCTCAAACTTCCCCCCTAC
>JAHZHY010000172.1 GCA_019420045.1 Clostridiales bacterium | reverse complement strand
AAGGGCCAAAGCCCAAATACTGGGACAAATCCCAATAGCGGCTGTTGTGCCGGGAGCGATAACCCTTTTGGGCGAAATTGGAGATCTCGTATTGCTCAAATCCCGCCTCCCCCAGCCGTTCCACTGCATAAAAGTACATATCGGCCTGCACATCCTCTGAGGGCAGCTCCGGATTTTCTTCATACAGCGGCGTACCTTTTTCCAGTTTGAGGGCATAGGCAGAGATATGCTGGGGCTCCAGAGCGATGATCTTCTCCACTGAATCTTTCCACTGTTCCATGGTCTGGCCGGGCAGGCCGTAAATCAGATCCAAAGAGATATTGGAAAATCCCGCTTCCTTGGCTTCGGTCACCGCCTGACGGGCTTGCTCAAAGGTGTGCAGGCGGCCCAAAGCCAGCAGCTCATCGTCATGGGCACTTTGGACACCCATGGAAAGCCGGTTGACCCCTGCTTTGAAAAGAGCACGGAACATCTTTTTATCTACGCTCTCCGGATTGCATTCCACAGTGATCTCAGCGCCTTTGGCAATGCCTCCGGTTTTCTCCAAAGCGGTGAGCAACTGCCGCAGCCGTTTGCTCCCCAGCAAAGAGGGGGTCCCGCCGCCAAAATAAACGGTATCGATATCAAAGCTTTCGCTGCCCCGGAAGTAATCTCCGAAATGCCGCTCCACCGCCCGGACATACCGGTCCATCAGCCCTTCATCCTTGCAGGGACGGGAGTAAAAATCGCAATAAGAGCATTTTTTCCGGCAGAATGGTACATGGATATAGACACCCAAGCTCTGCCGGATCGCCGGCTTGGGCGGCTGTTTTTTGCGAAATCCCATAATTCCTCGTTTTCTCCCCACAAGAAATTTTCTTTGTGTGAGGTCCGGTGTCCGGACGGCCATACTGGCCTTCACCCAGGCTGTTCCGATTCAGCAGCATCGCTCTGTTCAGGCCGCAGGGGCCCAGTGCTTACTCTTCGTCCAGCTTCAGTACTGCCATGAAAGCCTCGGTGGGAAGCTGTACACTTCCCAGGCTCCGCATCTTCTTTTTATTTCCCCGCAAAAGCTTTTTCTTTTGTGGGGACCCCTTTGATTGCACTGGCTCGGGCCAAATGAATTGGCCCTGCGCCATTTCGGCGCATTTGCGCCGCCCCACTTTGTGGGGCCCCAGGCAAAAAGAAGATGAATTATTCTTCGTCCAGCTTCAGTACTGCCATAAAGGCCTCGGTGGGAAGCTGTACACTTCCCAAGCTCCGCATCTTCTTTTTGCCTTCTTTCTGCTTCTCCAGCAGCTTCTTCTTTCGGGTGATGTCGCCGCCATAACACTTGGCCAGCACGTCCTTGCGCATGGCCTTCACCGTTTCCCGGGCGATGATCTTACCGCCGATGGCCGCCTGGATGGGTACCTCAAACAGCTGGCGGGGGATGTTTTCCTTCAGCTTTTCACAGATCCGCCGGGCCCGACTGTACGCCTTCTCCCGGTGGGCAATGAAGGACAGAGCATCCACCTGCTCGCCGTTGAGCAGCAGATCCACTTTCACCAGATCGCTCTCCCGATAATCGGACATTTCATAGTCCAGGGAAGCATAGCCCTTGGTACGGGCTTTCAGTGCATCAAAAAAGTCGTAGATGATCTCACCTAGCGGCATCTGATAGTGCAATTCCACCAGGTTCTGATCCAGGTACTGCATATCTTTGAATTCGCCCCGCCGCTCCTGGCACATAGGCATGATATTGCCCACATAATCCGGCGGCGCAATGATGGACACCTTGGCATAGGGTTCCTTGGAAAGGGCAATGGAACCGGGATCGGGGTAATTGTGGGGGTTATCCACCCGAACCACCGTGCCGTCGGTCTTGGTGATTTCATAAATAACTGAGGGCAGAGTGGTCACCAGATCCAGGTCAAATTCCCGTTCTAGCCGCTCCTGGATGATC
>JAHZHY010000171.1 GCA_019420045.1 Clostridiales bacterium | reverse complement strand
CCTGGGACCTATTTTGCTGGGCCAGCAGGAGGGGTACGGCTTTCATGTGTATGCCGACGAGACCCGGCCTCTTCTCCAGGGAGCCCGGCTCACCGCTTTTGAACTTTGTCGGGCCGGGGTGGATGTGACCCTTCAGTGCGACAACATGGCCGCCAGTCTCATGGCGGCAGGAAAAGTCCAGGCCGTACTGGTAGGGTGTGATCGGGTGGCCCGCAATGGGGACACCGCCAACAAGATCGGCACATTGTCTTTAGCGGTGTTGGCCCGGCATTATGGCATCCCTTTCTATGTGCTGGGGCCTACCAGCACAGTGGATCTTTCCTGTGAAAGCGGGAAAGACATTCCCATTGAAGAGCGGCCGGGAGAGGAGATCACCTCTCTTTGGTACCGGCAGCCCATGGCGCCCCAGGGGATCAAGACCTATAACCCTGCCTATGATGTGACCCCGGCCCAGCTGATTACCGCCATCATCACCGAAAAAGGAGTTGCTCGGGCTCCCTTTACAGACACTCTTACAGCGATGGTTCAGGGGTAAAAAAGGGAAAAGCAGGCACAAAATCCTCTTGTGGTCCATAAAATGGCCATGAGGTGGTGAATAAAGTGAAGGAACAGAGTTTGCAGCGGGAAGGCTTTTTTGGAAAGAGGAAGGTGCTTTGCTGTCAGGTGCGGTATCCCCTGCTGGAAAAAGGGGATGCCCCCGGGCGGGAAGGCTGGCTCTCCTCCTTTTATGCCCGGGAGGCCCGCGAGAGCCTGGAGGGGCTTTGCAGGAAGTGGTATCCCCTGGCCTGCCAGGCAGCCCACCGGTTGGGAGAGGACTTTTCTCCTGTGGAAGTGCGCCGGGAATACACGGTGATCTATCAGGGAGAGGACTTTTTCTCGGCCTTTCTGGATACCTTCGTGTTCCGGGGGGAGCGGGAACTGGACCGGAGCCGGGTCAGCCACACCTTTTCTCTTTCCGAGGGCCGTCATGTGTCTCTTCCTGCTCTTTTTCGCCCTGGCTTCCCTTACCGCCAGACCATTTTGCATCAGGTGGAGCAGATGGTCTCCCGCCAGAGCCAGCGCCAGCCCGAAGAATACTATGTGGATTGGCCCCGGCTGCTTTCTCCCCGGTTTTCCCCGGAGAATTTTTATCTGGCCTCGGAAGGGCTGGTGGTCTATTATCCCCGCCGGGCCCTGGGGCCTTCCGTGCTGGGTCTGCCTTCGTTCCTTATTCCGTATAGCCTGTTTGGAAGCGGTTTGATTCCCGAACTGTAACGCAGGAGGCATGGACAAAAAAGGCCGGGCGTGGTACACTGGAAAGGCTGAAAAAAACGGAAACGCGCAGACATACAGGATGGGATGGATAGGAAAAAAAGAAAGAGCCGCTGGAAAAAGCGGCTGCGCCTTGCGGGTGTGAGTGTCAGCGTGGTGCTGCTGGCCCTGGCCCTTTATATGGCTTTCCGGGCCGATTGCTTGCTGCCGGAAGGGATGCACCAGCAACTGGTCCCGGTGACTCAGGAGGATATGGACCCGGCCTTGCCCAAAGGAAGTCTGGCGGTGATCGATGAGCTGGAAACGCCCCATGAGCGGGGTGTGGCCGCCTATCAGACTTCGGATGGACAGGTGGCCTTTGGCCGGGTGAAGGAGGAGACTGTGGAAGGATATACCCTGGGCTTTGACCAGGAGGATGAAACCTTCCAGGTGGATCGGAAACAGGTGCTGGGGGCTGTGGGAGTGTATGTCTCCGGCCTGGGCACATTGGTGACGGTGCTTTCCACCTATCGCCTCACTCTGGCTGCAGTCGTGGCTTTGTATCTGCTTTTTCTGGTGGCCATGGTGTGCACCAAGGGAGCGCGGCGCAGAGCCAAACGCCGCCGGGAGCTGATGGAGCTCTTTGCCTTTTACGGGGAAAAATATGATCTGGAAGAGGCCGATATCGATTATTAAAAAGAAGCCCTGCCGAAGAATGCGGCAGGGCTTCTTTTTGTCTGAAATTTACCGGGAAGATGAAGGAAGTATTACACAAAAGTGAAAGCTAGGAGGGAAAAGGGGATATTCAGCATGGGAAAATTCACAAAAAAGAAATATTAGAAATAGAGAATTAACAATTAAGAAATAAAGTGCGGAAAAAACAGGGGAAAACACCCTGTTGCAGGGAGAAGAGGGAAACGGGAAGAGAAATTTATGGATAATTGGCAAAATGAGAAGGGAACTATTGTGCAATATAACCAAAAAATGAACAAATTGCAAACAAAACAAAGGAGCAAAATTGTTGAATAACGCCAGAAAAAGACTGAAAATATTGTGCATTACTGGGGAAAGTAACCAGTAATTATGAAGTGGAAGCAAAGTTCTGGTTGCAATAAAATATTACAACATATATAATCAAATCACGAACACAGCTTCCGGAATTGTGCACAGTGCTGGGTTCTGTTATGGCTCTATCCGGCGGTCGGCAACGGCGGCCGGTAAAAAATTTTATGAGGTGAGAACATTATGAGAAAGAGGAATTTGCGTGCCATCAGCTTATTGCTGGCTGGCGTCATGTCCTTGGGCCTCTTTGCTGGCTGCTCCAAAGATAGCGGCGACAAGAAAGATCCCGGCAAGGGCGGCGGCGACAAAGACAGCATCGTCATCGCCACCATGGGCGAGACTCCCTCTCTGTCCCCCACCGAGCATAACGCTGTGGCCGGCGACTACATGAACGCCCTGAACTATGCCACACTGTTCCGCTCCGGCGTTGAGAACCTGGATCCGGAACCCTATCTGGTAGACGCCTATGAAAATGTGGACGAGAGCACCTGGCGGTTCAAGATCAAGGAAGGCGTCAA
>JAHZHY010000017.1 GCA_019420045.1 Clostridiales bacterium | reverse complement strand
GACAAAACCCACGGCCAATTTGAAGACGGCCAAGAGGGCGTTGACAGCACTGGTGCACAAAGACACCCGGTAAGCTTGTTTCTGATAGTGTTCTGACATATGGCTGCGCGCCTCCTTAGAAAGAAATAAAGAAGTGTGAGCCCACGGCACGGGCAGAAAAAAAGCAATGGCCTCGTGGGTCATTGCCTGCATTGCATTGTGCGCCGCTGTTCCGGAGAACCCGGGCCTTTTGAAAAGGCCCTGCTTTTCGATGTATCACATAATATAACATAAATGAAGGGGCAGTGTCAATTTTTTGAGACAAGAACAAGGACAAAGGGAAATTTTTATGGTATAATAGCCGAAAATGCAGCTCATATAACACTTTGTTGCGGCTTCACGATATATGAGCCGCAAAGCAGCCATTTGTGCTGGATAGAGGATAGGTTGTTGCGGGTTTGATGAAAAAGGAGAATGGGATGTCTAAGAGGAAAAAAGAAAAGCAAGGCTCCATCCGGGAGTTTGCTCGAGAGCATAAAGGCGTTGTGGCCGTCTATGTAGTGCTGCGGCTTCTGGTGCTGCTGGTGATGGTGGCCCAGATTTTTAACAGGGATTATTTCAATGTGTTTTTGTGTTTGCTCACATTGGTCTTATTTACCATACCCTCTCTTGTGGAGCACCGGCTGCACATCGATGTGCCCGACACCCTTGAAGTTATTATTCTGCTGTTTATTTTTTCGGCGGAGATCCTGGGCGAGATCCGGGCCTATTATCTCCAGTTTCCCTACTGGGACACCATGCTTCACACCATCAGCGGCTTTCTGATGGCGGCCATCGGCTTTTCCCTTATCGATATCCTCAACCGCAGTGAGCGGGTGGCTTTGAACCTGGCTCCTGTTTTTGTGGGTCTTTTTGCCTTCTGTTTTTCCATGATGGTGGGCGTGATGTGGGAGTTTTTTGAATTTGGCATGGACCGGTATTTCGGCATGGATATGCAGAAAGACACCGTCATCTCCCAGGTGACTTCGGTGGATCTCAACCCGGAAGGGAAAAATGTACCGGTGACCGTGCCGGTGGAAAGTCTTGTGGTCAATGGTGAGGACTGGGACCTGGGCGGATACCTGGATATCGGCATCATCGACACCATGAAAGATCTGTTCGTCAACTTTATCGGCGCCGTGGTCTTTTCCATCATCGGCGTGTTTTATATCAAAGGGAGGGGAAAGGGCAGCTTTGCCAGACGATTTATCCCCACCATGAAAAAGCATCAGGAATCACCCAGCGGAAGAAAGGAAAACTAGCATGCGCATCCAGCAAATCCCTTTGGAAAAGGGCGGCTGCCTGACCGCCTATCTCCATGAAACCGAAAAACAATTTCATAACGCATCCCCCCGGCAGGCGGTGCTCATCTGCCCCGGCGGGGCCTATCAGCGGCTGTCCAAACGGGAAGGGGAACCGGTGGCCCTGGCCTATCTGGCCGAGGGCTTCAGCGCCTTTGTCCTTCAGTACAGCGTGGGAAAGGGCGTGCAGTGGCCGCTGCCTCTGGAGCAGGCCCGGGAGGCCCTCTGTCTCATCCGCCAGAATGCCCGGGAGTGGGACATCGATCCCCAGCGCATCGCCGCGGTGGGTTTTTCCGCCGGCGGTCATCTGGCCGCAGCCCTTTGCCTGGAGGGAGAAGAGCGGCCTCAGGCTATGGTGTTGGGGTATCCCTGTCTGGGCCAACCCCAGTGCGGCCTGATGCAGCCCATGAATCCCCCCGCCCTTTTGGGCAAAGGGGATAAAAAGACTCCGCCGGCTTTTTTGTTCTCCACTTGGGAAGATGAGATCGTGCCGGTGCAGCAGACGCTGGATTTTGCCGGGGAACTGGTTCGGCTGGAAGTGCCGGTGGAGTGTCATGTGTTCCAGCACGGCATCCACGGTCTGTCTCTGGCCAAGCCTTTTACTTCTTCCGGGCGGTCGGCCAAGGTGGATGAAGATGTGCGGCTGAGGCATCCCATGAGCGTCCGCTGGCTGCGGCGTCTGTGGGGGGATTACCCGGCCGATACCCAGGACCCCTGCCCCACAGCCCAGAGCATGGGCGGTTACAGCGTGGATGTGCTGGGGCGCAGTTTGATGGAAGACCCCCGGTGTATGGCCATTTTGCAGCGGTATTATCCGCTGCTGCAAAAGCCGGAATATGCCTGGGGAGCCCGGCCGCTCACCATCCGGGCCCTGAACAGTATGCTCCCTTCGGCCATTGCATTGCCGGAAGACCGGCTGGATGCGCTGGACAAGGAGCTGCGTCAGGTGATTTTTTCCGAAAATGGGAAAAAAGAATGAGAAAACTCTCCCATAACAGGGGATAATATGATACACTGACAGCAAAGGAACTGTGGGTATGAATTTTTGCCTTTCTTTGGCATATGGGGGGATTCTGTGGAGCTGAATCGAGATAACATGAAAAAGATCCTGGGGATCATCGCCTTTACCGTTTTGCTCTATGCCGCCTTCCAGCGATGGGAAATGATTGCCGCCGGATTGCAGACGCTTTTCGGCTATGTGTTCCCCTTTGTTCTGGGGGCCTGCGTGGCCTTTGTGCTCAATGTTCCCATGCGTTTTATCGAGATCCGGGTCATTGAGAGATGGATCAAAGACCCCAAAAACTACATTTATAAAAACCGCCGGGCGATCAGTTTGGTGGTTACGCTGATCCTGGTGATAGGCGTGCTGTTTTTCGTCTTTTTCCAGGTGGTGCCCGCTTTGGTGGACACCATCGGTGCGGTGATCGAGCAGAGTCAGGTGGCTTTCCAGGCTTTGCAGCGCTGGGCCTATCAGCTGGGGGACCGGTATCCGGATATTGCCCAACGGCTGATGGAGATTCGACTGGATTGGGATGAGATCATCCAGAAAGCCGGCACATGGCTGCGTTCCGCCGGTTCTCAGGTGGTCACTTCCACCATCGGCATGGCTACCAGCGTAGTGGGAAAAGTGGTCAACTTCTTCCTGGCGCTGATTTTCTCCTTCTATGTGCTGATGCAGAAGGAAAAGCTGGGCCGCCAATGCAAGCAGCTGCTTTATGCCTTCCTGCCGGAAAAAGTGGTGCAGCGATTTTTGCACATTGCTTCCCTGTCCAGTCTGACCTTTGCCCGGTTTTTGTCCGGACAGTGTCTGGAGGCCTGTATTCTGGGCGCAATGTTCTTTGTGGCTCTGACTCTTTTGGGCTTCCCGTATGCACTGCTCATCGGTGTGCTCATTGCCTTCACTGCCCTGATCCCCATTTTCGGGGCTATGATCGGGCTGGTGGTGGGGGATTTCCTCCTTTTGATGGTGGACCCCATGAAAGCCCTGTGGTTTATCGTGCTGTTTTTTGTGCTCCAGCAGCTGGAGGGCAATCTGATTTATCCCCATGTGGTGGGCAATTCCGTAGGTCTGCCTTCCATCTGGGTTCTGGTGGCCGTGACCGTGGGCGGCAATGCCATGGGCATTCCTGGAATGCTGCTCTTTATCCCCATCAGCTCGGTGATTTATGCGCTGTTGCGGGAAGATGTATATGGCAGACTCAAGCGCCGTTATGGCGATAAGGCCAAAGCCTTGACAGCCGTCAATCCGCCGGTGCTTCCCAGAAGAAAGAAGAAACCCAAGGACCCACCGGGGAAGGGAGCGTGAGGACGCTGGGAAAAAACAATAAGCTGTATCGGATTTTGTGGCTGTGCGGCGGCCTTCTGTTGGTGCTGGCCGGGGTGCTGGTGGCCTTCAATCCCGGTGGAGCTTTGCGGGCGGTATCGGTGTTTTTGGCGCTGATGCTCATCGGCAATGGCTTGGCAGAACTGGCGGTTTACAGCCGGCTGCGGGGGATTTTCTGTGGTTTGGGCGGTACTCTGCTCAATGCCATCATCACCCTGCTTCTGGGACTGTTGGTGCTTTTTAACCGGTGGATCACCGTGGTGACCGTGCCGGTGCTCTTTAGTGTTTGGATTTTGTTTATCGGTGTGACCACCTTCCTGCGTGGTCTGGAGCTTCATCAGTTTCAGATCAGGGGTTGGCTGGCATTTATGGCCTTGGGAATCCTTCAGGTTCTGCTGGGGCTGACGGCCATCTTCCAGCCCATCACCGCCATGACCCTGGTAGGGCTGCTGGTGGGAGGTCAGCTGATTTTGCGGGGAGTGGATGCCATTCTCAATGCTTTGTTTTTTAATTCCTTTTATTTGTGATAGAGATATACATCTGAGAAAGAACGATCAGTCAGGGAGGAAAAGACCATGAAAACAAAGATCAAAACTTGCCCTTATAAAAATATCATCATCGGTGTGCTCTGTGGTGTAGCTGCAGTGATGGCGGTGTGCGCCGTTGTGGCCGGCCGGCTGATTCACAGAAAGAAGAAGGTCGGAGAGATTTCTGAGGCCCAGGAGCTGGATGAGCAGCTGGATGAAATGCTGGAGCAGGACGAAGAGAGCGAGATCGCCGGTTGACATTGCCGGAGAAAATTGGTATCATCGAAAAGAAACAGGCCGCTGAAGCGGCCAAAAGGCAAATCTGCCAAAACCAGAAAACATAGCAACAGATCCATTGATTTCAGAAAACAGGTGTGTCTGAAGGCACGCGGCATTTTTTCAAAGCCGTGTGCCTTTTTGTGTTTTGAGAAGAGGGAAAATATGGTAAAACAAACGGAACGGAGCGATTGGCAGCGGTGCGTGGATTTTCATGGCCACGAATGCGGCGGGCTGACCATTGGATACAAAGCGGCCCAATATGCCATAAAGCTGCTGGAACTGACCTTTTCCGACGATGAGCAGGTGGTGTGCATTGCAGAAAATGATTCCTGCAGTGTGGACGCCATCCAGGTGCTGCTGGGGTGCAGCATGGGGAAGGGGAATCTATTGTTTCACATCACGGGGAAGCAGGCTTTTTCCTTTTATAACCGGGCAAGCGGCCGGTCGGTGCGCCTGGTTCTCCGGCCCCGTCCCGGTTCCATGAGCCGGGAGGAATCCTTTGCCTATTATCAGAGCAAGGAGCCGGAAGAGCTGTTTCTGGTGGGGCAGACCCGTATCCCCCTGCCTTTGCGGGCCCAGGTGACAGGCAGCCGTTTGTGCGATGGCTGTGGGGAAGAGACCGGCGAAGGCTGGTTGATTTTGCAGAACGGAAAATGGCTTTGCCCCGATTGCCGCAGTCAGTATGACCGGTTCCGGGTATAAGGGGGGAAAGAAAGCATGACATTGCAGGAATTTTTCCAGGAAAATCCCCGGGGAGCGTTGGCTTTTTCCGGGGGAGTGGATTCGGCCTATCTGCTGTATGCCGCCGGAGCATGGGGGCAGGACTGGCGGGCCTATTATGTAAAAAGTCCCTTTCAGCCCGATTTTGAATGGCAGGATGCCCTTCGCCTGGCCAAAGAGCAGGGTGTGCCCATGACTACGCTGCCGGTGGATGTGCTGCAAGATCCTATGGTGGCGGAAAATTCCCCGGAGCGGTGTTATCACTGCAAAAAGGCCATTTTCCAAAGAATCATAGAAGAGGCCAGGAAAGACGGCTACACCCTTCTCATTGACGGCACCAACGCCTCGGACGATGCAGGGGACCGGCCGGGGATGCGAGCCTTGCGGGAACTTTCGGTGCGCTCGCCTTTGCGGGAGTGCGGCCTGACCAAGGATGCCATACGCCGTCTTTCCAAAGAGGCCGGACTTTTCACCTGGGACAAGCCGGCATATGCTTGTCTGGCTACCCGGATTCCCACCGGCACTGCCATTACAAAGGAGATGCTGCACTGCACCGAAGAAGGGGAGGATTTTCTCTTCTCTCTGGGCTTTTCCGATTTCCGGGTGCGTATGACACCGGAGGGCGGGGCCAAATTGCAGCTGCCCGCAAGCCAGCTTCCCAAGCTGCTACAGGAGCGGCAGAAGGTGCTTTGCAAACTGAAAGAATATTATCCCAGCGTGGTGCTGGATTTGGAGGTGCGCCATGAATAAAGAAATCAGACAGGTGCTGGAGGGAGTGCGCCAGGGGGAGATTTCGGTGGAGCAGGCCATGCTTCAGCTGAAAACCGCTCCTTTTGAAGATATCGGCTTTGCCAAGGTGGATCTTCACCGGAAAGCCCGGCAGGGCACCGCAGAGGTGATCTATGGAGCGGGAAAGCCCCCCCAGCAGATGGCGGGAATCCTGGATGTGATGAAGAAAAACGGTCAGGAGACCGTTCTTATCACCCGCCTGTCTCCGGAAAGTGCCCAGGAGCTGGCCAAGAGCCATGAGCTTTCCTATTATGCCGATGCCCGGGTAGCCATTGTGGGCCCTATGCCGGAGCCTTATGGATTGGGCACTATTTTGGTAGCCACCGGAGGCACCAGTGATATTCCTGTGGCGGAGGAAGCGGCCCTCACCGCTCAGGTGCTGGGAAATAAGGTAATGCGGCTGTATGATGTGGGGGTGGCGGGAATTCACCGCACCCTGGCTCATCTGGAGGATATCATGGAGGCCAGCGTCATCATTGCCATCGCCGGTATGGAGGGGGCACTGGCCAGCGTCATCGGCGGTCTGGCCGATTGCCCGGTGATTGCCGTGCCCACCAGTGTGGGGTACGGAGCATCGTTCCACGGCCTGACAGCCCTGCTGTCCATGCTCAATTCCTGTGCCAGCGGCGTTTCGGTGGTCAATATCGACAATGGCTTTGGCGCCGGATACCTGGCTAGTATGATTAACCATATGGAGAAAAAAGGAGAATAGATCCATGAAAACCTTGTATTTGGACTGTGGAATGGGCGCGGCCGGGGATATGCTGGCCGCCGCTTTGTTGGAACTTGTGCCTCAAAAGGAAGATTTCCTTCGCCGTTTTGCCGCTTTGGGCATTCCTGGCGTGGAAGCCAAGGCGGAGCCTTCGGTGAAATGCGGCATCACCGGCACTCATTTTTCGGTGAGCGTCCATGGCCAGGAGGAAACAAGCCAGGATGTGCACGATCATGAGCACAGCCACGATCACGAGCACAGCCACGATCACGAGCACAGCCACGATCACGAGCACAGCCATGACCATGAGCACAGCCATGACCATGAGCACAGCCACGATCACGAGCACAGCCATGACCATGAGCACAGCCACGGCCACGAGCACAGCCACGGCCACGAGCACAACCATGATCATGAGCATGGCCATGGACACCATCATCACAGCGGCATGGCAGACATTGCTCATATCGTGGGGCATCTGGATCTACCGGAAAAGGTGAAAGAGGATGTGCTGGCGGTTTACGGGCTGATCGCCCAGGCGGAAAGCCGGGCCCATGGGGCGCCGGTGGAACAGATCCACTTCCATGAGGTAGGTTCTCTGGATGCCGTGGCCGATATTACAGCGGTGTGTATGCTCATGGCCGAGCTGGCTCCGGAGCAGGTGGTGGTATCTCCGGTCCATGTGGGCAGCGGAAAGGTGCGCTGTGCCCATGGTGTTCTGCCGGTGCCCGCTCCGGCCACAGCTTACATCCTGGAGGATGTGCCCATTTACGGGGGCAAGATCCAGGGAGAACTGTGCACTCCCACTGGCGCCGCACTGCTGAAGCATTTCGCCACCCGTTTTGGCGATATGCCGGTGATGCGCACCGGGAAGGTGGGCTATGGCATGGGCAAAAAGGATTTTGAAGCGGCCAACTGTGTCCGGGCCCTTTGGGGAGAGACCCAAGAAGAGGCCGGGCAGATTGTGGAGCTTTCCTGTAACATGGACGATATGACAGGGGAAGAAGTGGGATTTGCCATGGACCGGCTTTTTGAAGCGGGAGCTCTGGATGTATACACCCTGCCCATCGGCATGAAAAAATCCCGGCCGGGGATTTTGCTGCGGGTGATGTGCCGCCCGGAGGATCGGGAGAAGATGGTGGAGCAGATCTTCCGCCATACCACCACCCTGGGTGTGAGGGAAAGCCGCATGGGCCGCTACACCTTGAAGCGTCAGATGGAGCAGGTGGAGACCCCTTGGGGAACCATCGGGGAGAAAACTGCTCAGGGTTATGGCGCCCAGCGGAGCAAATACGAATATGAGGATCTGGCCGCTTTGGCGATCCGGGAGGGCGTCAGTCTGCGTCAGGCCCGGGCCATGGTGGAGAAAAACAAATAATACAAAAGCCGCCGGTTTTGATCCGGCGGCTTGAGCGTGTCGAAAAAGTGGCCTCCACCACTTTTTCGAGTTTTTGCAAGGGGCTGCGTGCACGCCTTTGGCGCACACTGGCCCCTTGAGAAGTGCAAAAAGCCACGCACAGGTCGCGGCTTTTTGCGGATTGATGAGAGGCAGAGCGAAAAAACCGCTTACATAACAAGGCTTTTAGACAGTCTGAAGCCGCCGGACTTTGGCCCGGCGGCTTTTTCTGTCTGTATTGGGAGGTATCAGGGGCGGAGATAGCCTTTTTCCACCGATTCTTTGATGGATTTTTCCACAAAGGGCCACAGGGCCGGGGCAGCCGTGCGGATAGGGTCCATCCGCTCATAGACCTGGGCGGCAGCTACATTCCCCAGTTTCCAGGTGTGCCCCTCTGTCAACAGGTTGTTGATCAGGGGCTGGAGGCGGTCGATGGCCGCGGCATAACGGGCGTCGGGGGTCTCCATGGCATCGAATTCCTCCCACAGCTTCCGGTATTCCACACCCTGATCTTCCGGCAGGAGGGCAAAAAGACGGTCGGCGGATTCCTTTTCCCGCAGAGCCTTGTCCTCGTTGGCGGCCTGGTCATAGCAGAAGGTGTCTCCCGCATAGATTTCAACCAGATCGTGGACCAGGGCCATTTTCAGTACCCGGTTCAGATCCACATGGGGCAGGGCGCAGTATTCATAAAGCACCATGGCCATCAGGGCAAAGTGCCAGGAATGTTCGGCATCGGTCTCCCGGCGGGAACCATCGGCCAGAAGGGTCTGGCGCAGTATATTTTTCATCTTGTCCACTTGGGTGAGAAAGGTCAGTTGCTGGGAAAAGCGTTGGCTTTCCAAAAAATCATCTCCATTTTTGAGTATTTTGTCCACTATACCCCATGGGGCGAGGAAAGTCAATGCGGGGAAAGGCCGGTGGAGCGGGCATAGTGGAAGATGTATTGCTGAGCTACCCCGGCATAAGGGCCGAATTCCTCCGGCTGGGGATAAAAGGAGCCGGCCTTTTTCATCCAGGTATCCACCGGAAAGGCTTCCAGACGACCCAGACCGAAGAGCAGGATGCAGTCGGCCACCTTTCTGCCCACACCGGAAGTTCCATCAAAGCAGTCCGGGCCTGGGGCGTGGGAAGAA
>JAHZHY010000170.1:6868-7768 GCA_019420045.1 Clostridiales bacterium | reverse complement strand
CTCCGCCTGCTGTGGGCCCGCATCGGCACCCCCCACTGTCCCAAATGCGGCAAGGAGATCCGCCAGCAGACCATCGACCAGATCATCGACCAACTGATGAACATGGGCGAAGGCACCCGGCTGCAAATTCTTGCCCCGGTGGTTCGTGCCCGGAAAGGCGAACACCAGAAGATCTTCGAGGACGCCCAGCGCAGCGGCTTTGTGCGTGTGCGGGTGGACGGCAATCTCTATGACCTTTCGGAAGAGATCAAGCTGGAAAAGAACAAAAAACACAACATCGAAATCGTGGTGGACCGAATCGTTCTGAAAGAAGGAGTACAGCGCCGGCTCACCGACTCGGTGGAAACCGCCGCCAGTCTGTCCGGCGGTCTGGTCATCGCCCAGGTTCCCGGCGGCAGCGAAACCCTGTTTTCCCAGAACTACGCCTGCGAGGACTGCGGCATCTCCATCGAGGAGCTGACCCCCCGGCTCTTCTCCTTCAACAACCCCTACGGGGCCTGCCCGGAATGCACCGGCCTGGGGATGAAGCTGGAACTGGACCCCCAGCGGATCATTCCCAACCAGAATCTATCCATCAACGAAGGGGCCATCAAGGCCTCCGGCTGGAACTCCCTGGACGACGGCAGTATTGCCCGGATGTATTTCAATGCCCTCTCCGAAAAGTACGGTTTTTCCCTGGACACCCCGGTGAAAGATCTGCCCAAAAAGGCTCTGGACGCCATTCTCTACGGCACCAAAGGCGAAAAACTGGAGCTGCACTGGAAGCGTTCCGGCGGCAGCGGCCACTATACCCAGGCCTTTGAAGGAGTGCTGCGGAATCTGGAACGGCGGTACCGGGAAAGCGCCAGCGAAAGTGTGCGGGAAGAAATCGAAGAGTGCATGAGCCCCATTCCCTGCCAG
>JAHZHY010000170.1:3545-6858 GCA_019420045.1 Clostridiales bacterium | reverse complement strand
GCAAACGACTCAAGCCCGAAGCTCTGGCGGTAACGGTGGGCGGCATCAACATCACCGATTTCACCGACTTTTCCGTGACAAAGGCCCTGGAATTTCTGGAAGGGCTGACCCTCACCGACCGGGAAGCCATGATCGCCCAGCGGATTCTGAAAGAGATCAAAGAGCGGCTGGGCTTTCTCCGCAGCGTGGGCCTGGAATACCTGACCCTGTCCCGAGCCAGTGGCACTCTGTCCGGCGGCGAGGCCCAGCGCATTCGTCTGGCCACCCAGATCGGCTCCTCCCTGATGGGGGTGCTGTATATCCTGGACGAGCCCTCCATCGGTCTGCACCAGCGGGACAACGACAAGCTGCTGAGCACCCTGAAGCGGCTGCGGGACCTGGGCAACACCCTGATTGTGGTGGAGCACGACGAAGAGACCATGCGGGAAGCCGACTATATCATCGATGTGGGGCCGGGAGCCGGCATCCACGGCGGTGAGATCCTCTGCGCCGGAGACTGCCAGGCCATTATGGACTGCCCGGAATCTCTCACCGGCCAATACCTCAGCGGCAAAAAGAGCATCCCGGTGCCCCAGGAGCGCCGGAAGGGCAACGGCCATTTTCTCAAGATCCGGGGGGCCCGGGAAAACAACCTGCAAAATCTGAATGTGGACATCCCCCTGGGCACGCTGACGGTGATCACCGGTGTTTCCGGCTCCGGGAAAAGTTCCCTGATCAATGAGGTGCTCTATAAGCATCTTGCCGCCGAACTCAACGGGGCACGCACCCGTCCCGGGGCTTTTGACAAAATCGACGGCCTTCAGTACCTGGATAAAGTGATCGACATCGACCAATCCCCCATTGGCCGCACGCCCCGCTCCAACCCGGCCACTTACACCGGGCTCTTCGGGGACATCCGGGAGATTTTCGCCAAAACCCAGGATGCCAAAGCCCGTGGCTATGGCCCCGGCCGGTTCTCCTTTAATGTGCGGGGCGGCCGGTGCGAAGCCTGCGGCGGCGGTGGCCTGGTGAAGATCGAAATGCACTTCCTTCCTGACATCTATGTGCCCTGCGATGTGTGCGGCGGCAAACGGTACAACCGGGAAACCCTGGAAGTACACTACAAAGGGAAGAACATCAACGAAGTGCTGGATATGACGGTGGAAGAAGCTCTTCCCTTCTTTGAAAGCATCCCCAAGGTGCAAAAGAAGATCCAGACCCTGTACGATGTGGGCCTGGGGTATATCAAGCTGGGCCAGCCCTCCACCACCCTGTCCGGCGGCGAGGCCCAGCGGGTCAAGCTGGCCACCGAACTGAGCAAACGGCACACCGGTAAAACGGTGTATATCCTGGACGAGCCCACCACCGGACTGCACATTGCCGATGTGCACAAGCTGACCCAGGTGCTGGACGCATTGGTGCAGGCGGGCAATACCGTCATTGTCATTGAGCACAACCTGGATGTGATCAAGATCGCCGATCACATCATCGACCTGGGGCCCGAAGGCGGCAGCGGCGGCGGCACTCTGGTGGCTCAGGGAACCCCGGAAGAGGTGGCCCAGAACCCCGCTTCCTATACCGGTCAATATCTGAAACCCTATCTGGAAAAAGGCAAATAAATAATCTGAAAGCCCTTGGCCGTCTCGCCAAGGGCTTTCTTTTTTGCTATTCTCCCACTTTTCCGCCGGCCCGGGAAATCCACTCTTCCACTTCTTCCAGCTCGGCCCGGTGCTTTCCGCTAAACTCCAGACGGCAGCTGCCTGCATCGGTCCACAATATCAGTGCCTTGACCAGTCCGGCCGAGCGGCTCACTTCCACCCGCCGGGTGCGGGTGACCTTTTCCAGGGGGATCAGCCGCAGCCGGCCACCCACCCGGCAAAGAAGGCAGTTTTCCAGCAGATGCCCTTCTCCGCTCCACAGCCGGCACTGGGGATGGGGCTGCTGAAAAACACGAAGCAAACGCTCCCGGCGGAATGGGTCCAGGGCGGCCATCTCCCGGGAAAAAGCCCGGTTGCCGCCCAGCACCATCCTTCCCACCGCCAGCAACAGCACCAGCGGCGGCACCAGAAAGAGCAATGGGCTCTGCTTTGCCGCGAACACCAAATAGCTTAGAAGGACCGTCAGTCCCAGGCTGCACAGCACCATCCGCTTCAGTTCCCGGCGGTAAAAATGGCCGGTGACGGTAATGTTTTCCCAAAAAGGATCAGATTCTGCCTGACGCTCTCTTTCCCGGCTCATGCTTCATCACTGACGCAGCTCATAGAGCTTGTCGTTCTGCATGACTTCCGGCCGATTCAGGCGGCTGATCATCTTTTCAAAGGCCCGAGCGGCATCTTCCAGCACCTTTTCTTCGGAAATCTGGGTGAGGGTTCTCCCTTCCATGGCGATCTGGCCGTCCACGATCACCAGATCCACATCCTGGCCCATGGCGTGGTAGACCAGCCGCTGCACCGGCATGACGAAGGGAGCCAGATGGGGCTGCATCACATTGACAGCGATGATATCAGCCCGCTTGCCCACTTCCAGAGAACCGATGAGATGATCCAGCCCCAGTGCCCGGGCCGGCTCGATGGTCACCAGCTCCAGCACCTTGCCGCAGGGCAGAAGGGTTCCGTCCCGTTTCCGGAAGCGCTGGAACAGCTGCACATTCTTCATATCCCGCCACAGATCAAAGCTCCGGTCGCCGGCGGTACCGTCGGTGACCACGGCCAGATGAATGCCCATTTCCAGCATCTCCTGCACCGGGCAATGACCCACTGCATTGGCGTGGGTGGTGGGGCCATGGAACACATAGGGGCCAGTGCGGGCCAGGATCTCCAGTTCCTGCTGGCTGTATCCGGTGCTGTGGGTCAGGCTGAGCCGGGGGGTGAGCACCTCCGGGGTGTGATCCATCATAAACTGCACATCGCCGCCATAGGCGTGGGTGTGCAGCGGCACATCATAGGTTTCCGCAATGCGGTGCATCTCCCGGTTGTGACGGATGTTGGCTTCATCGCTTTCATCGGGGCGGCGGCCCATGCGCCCGGGAGCCACAATGCACATCATCCGCTTATGGCGGCCGTTGAGGGTGCGCACCGCTTCCTCGGTGGTTTGATAGGCCATTTCCGGTGTGACCACGGTATCCTCAAAGCTGCCGTCCTCCCGATAGGTGCGGGCCACCTTGGGAAATGCGCCATAGGGACAGCCGATGCCGGACAACTGCCGGATACCGGTGGCCACCGATCCTTCCAGGTTGGCCTGCACCGGCAGAATGCTGTCCACCCGCGGTGTGCTTCCCACCATGGATACGGCGGTGGTGGTGCCGAACTTCAGCCGCTCTGCTGCGGCCAGCGCA
>JAHZHY010000170.1:1410-3535 GCA_019420045.1 Clostridiales bacterium | reverse complement strand
CTCCGGATCGGTACACCGGTAATAGATGGTCTCGGCCATCTCCTCCCAGCCATCATCCAGATGCTCTCCCAGGGTGCGGATCAGGCAATGGCCGCCGTGGCCATGGCCGTCCACCAATCCGGGAAGAATGGCATGGCCTTTGCAGTCGATGACCCGGGCGGCTGTGCGTTCCCCCAGCTCCTCCATGGAGCCGATGGCGGCGATGGTGTCCCCCTCCACCCCGATATACCCCTTGTCATAGAGATGGTGCTCTCCATCCACTGTGATGATGACACCGTTTGTCAAAAGCAGATCCCACATAATTTACGGCTCCTTTCCCTTTTCCATGATCACAGATTTTTCTCACTCTGCAAAAGGCGGAAAACCGGCTTCCTGCAACGGTTGCGCCGCCCGCTCTGGGACCAGTATATCATATCCTCCTGCCGCCGCCTACCCCGGCCGGAGAGAAAAAATCGCCGGAATGCAAAGCACTCCGGCGACTTTTGTTCCCGCAATTACATATTGCTGAGCATATTCATCAGATTGTCTGTGGAGAAGAATTCCCGCAGAGAAGAGGGGACATAGCTGGGCAGCAGCTTTGTTCCCAGGAAGAGGAAGATCAAAGTGAAGATCACGATAGCGATCAGATTGAGATAGACCTTCCGGTTGGGGCTGAGGTTTGCGATGCCATTGCTCCCGGCCATCAGGAACACAACACCTGCCAGAGCACCGGCACAATAATAAAACACGATACCAGCAGCGATGTTCAGCAGGAACACCAGGCAGCTGACCAGAATCACAGGAACCAGGATCACCGAACGCATGGAAACAATGGACAGCGCTTCCTGGAACCGAAGCTGTCCGCCCAGCAGCTTGCCCACGCCGAAATAAAGCCCGGCCAGAACTGCTTCAAAGAGCACGGTATACAACAGTGTGAGGAAGAAGGCGCCCACACCGGAGAACTTGATGTTCTGGGTCATATTTCCGCCCAAAGCGATCAGACCGTTGATCTTTCCGATGCAGAAGAGGGCAAAAATCGCCGAACAGATCCCCTGAAGCAGCAGGAAGATCACCGACACTGTCACATCGCCCCGACGCACATAACCGGAGGCTGTGGTAGCCGGCGCCTTCACCAGATCCACCAGATCCTTCAGCAAAGCATCCAGCACCTGCTTGCCCTGGACCGAAACCGCAGGGGCGGCTCCCGGCTGGGGCGCAGCCTGCTGAGGTGCCGCCTGCTGCACATTCTGCTGGGGTGCTGCCTGCTGCTGCACCTGCGCCTGGTTCTGCTGGGCCTGCTGGCAGGTGCAGACCTCGCCATCCTCCAGTTTCCGTCCACAATACCTACAAAATGCCATAGAAATCCCTCACTTTCTCTTTTCTCTCTTATTGCTCCGCGGTGCTGGTCTCGGATGTGTACCGATCCACATTCACCGTTACACACTGACGATAAGCTTCATCCAGGCTTTCAAAACCGGGGAAGTAATAGCCATGACCGTTGAGATCGGTGCGGAAACGGTTGCTCTGGGTCACATAATCCCCCAGTTCCACCTGAACCTTGCCGTCGGGTGTTGCGATCAGGTTGTCAAAACGCACGGTGTAATAGAAGGTGACGCTGCCCTGATAGCCTTCCTCGGGGAAGCTGGCTGTGCTCTGCACCTGATAGACCAGATAGAGCATATTCTTCCGGGAATTGCTCTCCTGGTCCTTGGCCACCAGCAGATAATTGCCCACATAGGTGGCGCTGTCCAGAGAAATGGCCTCATCCCAGTCCTTAGCCGCTTTGGCCTTGATGGCGTCCGCGCCCCGGGACTTCATCTCTTCCAGAGTGGCGCTGTCCACCTGCTCCAGTTTGGTAAGATAGGAACCCAGGCCATCCACCGTGTATTCCTTCTCGGTGGCTGTGAACTTGACACCGTAATTTTGCAGGAAAATCTTTTCCCATTCTTCGCCTACATCGTCCTGGGCGATGGACACCCTCACAGTATCCCCATTGTCCAGATCCCGGGAGGGGTCTACGAAATACTCCAACGCCTGAGCCCAGTCTTCGGTGGAATCATTCGTCACCTTCACCCGGCCATTGGGAGCGGTGCCGGTGTATTCCAGTTTCACATTTTCAAAGGGGTCCACTTCCCGGATTTCTTCC
>JAHZHY010000170.1:0-1400 GCA_019420045.1 Clostridiales bacterium | reverse complement strand
GTGAACTTGATGTCCTCATAGGACAGCTTCACATCGTATTTTTCCAGGGCGGCCTTGTCGTCGCACTTCCATTTGTAGACGACCTCATCCCCGTTGGTCAGCTCCTGGTTTTTGTTCAGGCTGCCGCTGACGCACTCCTGCAGCAGCATCTGGCAGATGGACTGATCGTCCATGTTCTCCCCCAGGGCCGGAGTCTGGTACTCGATCTTTCCGGCATATTCCTTGCAGAAAGCCTCGGTATCAAAAGTGTAAGTGGCATTGCCCATGGTGTCGTAACCGGAAAACTCCACGCTGACATAATCCCCCAGTTTCACCTTCTGAGGACGGGTGGCGATAAAAACCACCACTGCAATGAGGAGCACCAGCACACCAGCACCGATACCCAGGATCTTTTTGTTTTTCTTGACAAACTCGGTCAAAGGGCTGGGCTGAACCGGTCCACTGGGGGCCGGAGCCTGCACCGGATTCTGCACAGGAGCGCTGGGAGCTGCACCGGGCTGCTCCGGCTCGATTTTCACACCGCAATGCTCACAGAATGTGGAGTCATCGGGAAGCTGCTTACCACAGTTGGGACAAAACATATCTTTTCCTCTCTTTCACTGTTTTCTCTGAACAAACCTTTTCCCCGGCCCTTTCCGCCCCAACGGAATGGGCCTTTGCCTATCTCCTCCTATCTGCCTCTCTCCATTCCCAGAACAAGGACGGTGCAGTGGTGTTTTCCGAAACCTTCATCCTGCGAGTAAACATCCACCATATTGCAGATTTTCTCGCCGCTGCGCCAGAATGTAAATTTTTCGGAAACTTATTATGAATAACTTGATGGTCTCAGTATAGCACAGTTCCACCGCAATTTCCATATCTTTTCCAGTAAAACCTCCGCAAAAGAGCTTCCTTTCCTTTCCATTCCCAAAAGCAAAAAAATCCCGGACAAACCAAAAACGGTCTGTCCGGGATTTTCGTACATACAAAGTTTATTCAGCCTATGCCGCTGACCGATTAGTACATATCCATGCCGCCGGCAGCAGGAGCTGCAGGAGCGGGCTCCTTCTTCTCAGCCACGATGGCTTCGGTGGTCAGCACCAGAGCAGCCACGGAAGCGGCGTTCTGGAGAGCGGAGCGGTTGACCTTGGTGGGATCGACGATACCAGCCTTGATCATGTCGCAATAGACCTCGTTGTAAGCGTCGAAGCCATAGCCAACGCGCTTGGCATTCTTCACCTTCTCGATGACGACGGAGCCGTCCACGCCAGCGTTGACAGCGATCTGCTTCATGGGCTCTTCCAGAGTCTTCATGACGATGCGCACACCGGTCTTCTCGTCCCCTTCCACCTTGGTGACCAGCTTGGCCACAGCGGGGATGGCGTTGACGTAAGCGGTGCCGCCGCCGGCTACGATGCCTT
>JAHZHY010000169.1:310-1242 GCA_019420045.1 Clostridiales bacterium | reverse complement strand
TATCGCTGCTGGCCCACTGATAAGCGGCGATCAGATCGATGTCCATCAGCTCCTTGGCGCACCGTCGGGCCGAAAGGACGATGGGATCATTGATGGAGCAGTAGTTTCCGGTGCGGCCGCCCCGGTACTCTGCTTTGCACCGGTCGGCAAGACCCAGGCGCTCGATGATCTCGGCCACCTTCTGCTGCACCTGCTCACCGTCCACGCCGATGGGCACCCGGCAGTCGATGTCCACCTGGCAGCTGTCGGCCACCATGTTGTACTTGGTGCCGCCCTGGATGACGCCGAAATTCACCGTCACATGATCCATACAGTTTTCCACCCCGGGCACCTTCTGGATATCCCGGATGGCCTGCTTGGACACTTCCATCACCTGGGCGATCTCGCCATCGTAGGTGCCGTGGATCTCCCGCAGCTCCTTCAGGGCCTGGCACAGCTCCATCATATCCTCCACGGCGCTTTGGCCCACATAGGGAGAAAGACTGCCGTGAGCGCTGCGGCCGGTGAGAGTCAGATGAATGCCCAGGTTGCCCTTCTGCCCCACCTCGATGTTATCAAAACCGGTGGGTTCGGGCACGATGCCCCAGTCCCCTTTGATGTATCCATGCTCAAAGAGCCACTGGGTGCCATGGTATCCGCCGGTCTCCTCATCGGGGACGATGGTATACAGAATCTCACCGCTGAGCTCGGCGTTGTGCTGGGCCAGCATGGCAATGGCAAAGAGAGAAGAAGCCAGACCGCACTTCATATCGGAAGTGCCTCTTCCCAGAATACGGCCGTCCTTGATCTCCCCGGAATAGGGCGGGAAATCCCACTTGCTCTCGTCTCCGGCGGGCACCACATCGCAGTGGCCGTTGAACACCACCCGCTTGCCCCCTTTTTTGCCGAAGGTGGCCAGGATGTTGGGGCATCCGGGCACCGGGCGGACGATT
>JAHZHY010000169.1:0-300 GCA_019420045.1 Clostridiales bacterium | reverse complement strand
AGGAAATCGCAGATAAACTTGGTTACATCCTCCACATCGCCGGGAGGGTTCTCCGAAGGGATGCGAATGACATCCTGACAAAAGCGGATCAGGTCCTCCTGCCGCTCATCGATGATCTTCCAAATTTCATGTCGCTGCATAAAAACGCTCATCCTTTCCGGCGGCCAAAGGGCCGCAGCATTCTGATTATAGCACATCCCGCTCCCTCATAAAAGAGGCCGGAGAAAAAATCATTCCTCTATTTCGCCGATGAATTCCCGCAAAAGGGAATTGCTGGGTACATTCTCCTGGGAAAGGGAG
>JAHZHY010000168.1:12314-36528 GCA_019420045.1 Clostridiales bacterium | reverse complement strand
TTCTCCTACATTAGGGGGCTTTTTGTCTATTGTCCGTTTTTACTGGTCCAGTTCATTTTCAGGAGTGCTTTTTTATTTCATTTTAAAACACCGCTTTGTCAAACAGGGCCATCAGTTCGTCGATCTTCTGCTGGCTATCCTCTCCGGTCTCCAGGGACTGGCGGACGCAGTGCTGCAAATGGGCCTGGAGGATCTCCCGGTTCACCCGATGCAGAATGGCCTGGGTAGCCATGATCTGATTGGAGATGTCCATGCAATACCGGTTTTCCTCCACCATTTTCAGGATGCCGTCCAGCTGGCCCCGGGCTGTCTTGAGCAGCCGCTCTACCTTTTGCCGGTCGGCCTGCATCAGCGGATCTCCGTGACGGTGTAGCCGGCGTCGGTGACGGCCTGGCGCAGGGTATCATCGGACACAGGCTGACTCATCTCCACCTGGGCCATGCCCTTTTCCAGGTCCACTTCCACCTGGCAGCCAGGCAAGGCGCTGAGGGCGTTCTTCACATGCTTCACACAGTTGGGGCACATCATACCCTGGATCATGATGGTCTTTTTCATTGGTTTTTCCTCGCTTTCGTGATTTTCTTCTTTTTCTATACTATTTGTATTGATAATTTCAACTTCTTGCTGGTTTTCAGCAGGCACTACTTCCTCATCAAACCGGGGCCGGAAAAATTTCAGCCGCAGGGCGTTGCTGACCACACACACCGAGCTCATGCTCATGGCGGCGGCGCCGAACATGGGATTGAGCCGCAGGCCAAAGGCGGGATAGAGCGCACCGGCAGCCAAGGGGATGCCGATGCTGTTATAGAGCAACGCCCAGAAGAGGTTCTGCTTCACATTGCGGATGGTGGCTCGGGACAGCTGAATGGCGGCGGGCACATCCATCAGATCGGAATGCATCAGCACCACATCGGCCGATTCGATGGCCACA
The DNA here is from genome assembly GCA_019420045.1 of Clostridiales bacterium. Taxonomy (GTDB): domain Bacteria; phylum Bacillota; class Clostridia; order Oscillospirales; family Butyricicoccaceae; genus Pseudobutyricicoccus. The sequence continues at coordinate 35,597 of JAHZHY010000168.1, read as the reverse complement.
TCGGTACCGGCGCCAATGGCAATTCCCACATCGGCCCGAGCCAGGGCAGGGGCATCGTTGATGCCATCGCCCACCATAGCCACCATATGCCCTTGCTCCTGAAGCTGGCGCACATGGCGCTCCTTGTCCTGGGGCATCACACCGGCGATGACTTTGCTGATACCGGCAGCCTTTCCGATGGCCTGTGCGGTGACCTCGTTGTCTCCGGTGAGCATGACCACCTGAATTCCCATCTTTTCCAGTTCTTTTACTGCCTTGGGACTGGTATCCTTGATCACATCGGCCACGGCGATCAATCCCATGATACGGCCCTTCCAGGCAAAATACAAGGGGGTATTCCCCTTTTGTGCCAGCTTTTCACCAGCCTGGGCCAGATCTCCCGGATCAATCCCCTCTTCCTGCATCAGCAAGAGATTGCCAGCCAGGGCGGTTTCTCCCTGGAGTTTCCCCTTGGCGCCCCGTCCGGACAAAGCGGCAAAATCCTCCACCGGCACAGGGCAAAATCCCTTCTCACCGGTATACACCAGCACCGCTTCGGCCAAAGGATGCTCCGAAGGCCGTTCCAGGGCGGCGGCCAGCTGCAAAAGTTCCTCTTCCGCAACGCCAGGGGCGGGAATAACCTGAGTCACCTGGGGTTTTCCCTTTGTGACGGTGCCTGTTTTGTCCAGCACCACGGTATCCACCGTGCGGGCGATCTCCAAAGCCTGGGCCGAACGCACCAGGATGCCCTGCTCGGCCCCCTTGCCGGTTCCCACCATAATGGCAGTGGGAGTGGCCAGGCCCAAAGCACAGGGACAGGAGATCACCAGCACACCGATACCCATAGACATGGCAAATTCAAAGCTCTTTCCCATGAGCAGCCAGACGGCAAAGGTCAGAAGAGCAATGGCGATCACCGCAGGCACAAAGACGCCGCTGACTTTGTCGGCCAGTTTGGCAATGGGGGCTTTGCTGGCCCCAGCCTCTTCCACCAAACGGATGATCTGCTGAAGGGCGGTATCCTGCCCCACCTTGTCAGCCCGGAACTTGAAAAAGCCAGTTTTGTTGATGGATGCCCCGGTGACCCGGTCCCCCGGCCCTTTTTCCACCGGGATGCTCTCTCCGGTGAGGGCCGACTCGTCGATGGCGGTGGTGCCCTCTGTGATGACACCGTCCACCGGCAGGCTCTGTCCCGGCCGCACCACCAGAATATCCCCGGCCTGCACCTGCTCCACCGGGATCTCCACTTCCTGCCCGTCCCGCTCCACGGTGGCGGTTTTGGGAGCCAGATCCATCAGCTTGGTAATGGCTTCCGAGGTTTGGCCCTTACTGCGGCTTTCCAGGAATTTGCCCAGGGTGATCAGGGCCAGGATCATGGCCGAAGTTTCAAAATACAGATCCATGGAATACTGATGCACCATGTGGCTGTCCCCATGGCCCAGGCCCCAGCCGATCTTATAGATGGCGTAGATTCCATAGACAATGGCGGCTGTGCTGCCAATGGCGATGAGGGAGTCCATATTGGGACTGCGCCGGGCCAAAGTCTTGAACCCATTGATAAAGTACTTCCGGTTCACATAGGCCACCGGCAAACAGAGAAGGAATTGGGTAAAGGCATAGGTGAGCGCATTTTCCTCCCCCAGGAAAAATGCCGGCAGCGGCCAGGACATCATATGGCCCATAGCCAGATAAAACAGGGGGATCATAAAGACAAAGGAAACAATGAGCCGCACCTTTACCTTCCGCGTCTCTTCCTTGGCCTGCTCCACTGCACTCTGACGAGGCGCTTCCCCGGCAGAAACTGTGGGCAGACTGGCTCCATAGCCGCCCTTTTCCACCGCCTTGATAATCTCATCTGTGGTGACGGCCTTTTCGTCATAATCCACCACCATGGTATTGGCCAGCAGATTCACATTGACATCGCTGACGCCCTCCAGCTTCCGCACACTTTTGTCCACATGGGCGGAACAGGCCGAACAGGTCATGCCGGTCACATTGAATTTGGTTTTCATTTGGATGCTCCCCTCCCAACGGATTCCCGGGGGGCATATAATACCCCACCCCCCGGGGGGTATCTATATTGTATACAGATTCACTCTTCTTTGTCAAGAGAAGTTTTTCTTTTCATTTCCCTGGAAAAGATTTATCATAAAGGGAGATGGGGAGGTGGGGATATGAAAGGAAAAATCAAGCAGGCACTTTCCCGTGTCCGCCGTCCTTTTGTGCTGCTTTTTCTGCCCACTATCCTGATTCTCACCGCCCTGATTGCAAGGGAAAACTGGCCTGGCCTGCCCCAGGGCGTTAACCGGAAATCCTGGCTCACAGCCGGAGATTTCTCCATCGTCGCCTACACCGACCGGCAGGGCAACCGGTATCTGGATCTTTGCCTCACCCAGGATGGGCGGCAACGGGTTTTGGTCAACCGGGTCTATGCTTACCGGCTGGACAAGGACACCCTTTATGTGAAAGGCGTCAGCGGTGCAGCCGCCGCCCACTGGCAGGAGGGCACCTGCCGGCTGTATACCGGTAAACATTATTCCCGCTATGCCAAGGCCTGGAGCGGCATCACCCTGGTCCGTGACCTGCGGCTCTTTCCCCTGGCCGAATACAACAAGCTGGTCTCTCTCACGCCTCAATACCAGGCGTTTCCCTCCACCTCCTGTGTGGCCTCCTTCGGTTCGGGCCGTTTCCGCATCGAAGAAGTCACCGGAGCCGACGGCTTCCGCCGCCTGCAACTGGTGGACGCTCAGGCCCGGGAGCTGAATATCGGCTACACCGTCCGCCTGCTGCGGGATGTGGAAAGCTTTCTCATCCTGGACGGCGTACTCTATGCCCGATCCAAGGAAGGTTACGCCTGGCTCCAGCTGGAAGGGGAGCAATATCTGATGTGCTATCACGACTATGGCAGCAAAATCTATTTTTCTACCCTTCCCGACATTCAGGTGGAACGGGATCTTTCTTCCCTTTCCCCTTCCCAACAAGAGATTCTGGAAAATCTCCCCACTGCCGGGCGAAGCTAAAAAAATCCGGTCTGTTTTGACAGACCGGATTTTTTTATTCTTCCATTTTGCGGCGTTTGAATTCCTGCATCAATTCCTGTGCAATGCTGATACGGGATACCGGTGGAGGCAGCTCCTCCGGCGATACCCATTTGGCCTCGGCAATTTCCTTTTTGTCGGGATGCAGCTGGGCATCTCCCTCCACCTGGGCGAAGAACCCCAGCATCAGCGACTCGGAAAAAGGCCAGGGCTGGCTGTTATAATACTGCACATCGGTGACTTTGAGTCCCACTTCTTCCCGCACTTCCCGGCGGACAGTGTCCTCCAGCGACTCGCCGAATTCCACGAATCCGGCAATCAGGCCATAACGGCCCGGAGGGCTGCTGGCATTGCGGGCTAGCAGCAGTTTCCCTTGGTTCTCCACTGCCACGATAATGGCGGGATTGATCCGGGGATAAACCACATTGCCGCATTCAGGGCAGATCACCGCCCGTTCATCCCCTTTCAGCTCCATAGGCTTTCCACAATGGCCGCAGAAACGGTTGACCCGGAACCAACGATACAGATGCCACCCTTCCATGCCGGCAAACAGGGTCACCGGATCTTTCACCGCGCGCAGCACCTGGGTGCTCTGCCAGGAAAGGCCCGGCACATCCCCCACCGTATGGGGATGCCAGAAACCAAAATACCGGGTCTTATCCACCGAAAACAAATAAATAGCCTCCATGGCCGCCTGCTGGGGCAGCTGGCAGGCCCGGGGCAAAGCGTAATCCCCCTCGCCCACCGGCTGCAATAGCACATGATTGCCATTGTAACAAAGCAGCACATCCTCCGGATGAATGGCATCTTTGAAAAACACATTGCTGAACCGATGCGGGGCGATATCCTGAAACATAGCAAAAAGCTCCTTTTATTCCTTTTCTTCCATCAATTCCACCAATTCCCCGGCGTAACCCTGGAAAAAGGCGATTCGCACCGGAAAGGGCGGCTGGGAGGGCAGAGTTTTATCCTGAGGCTCCATAGTAATAGGACGGCCCTCTTTCCGCACCAGCTCTATCCATTCATCCACACCGGTGACCGCCAGCGCCACATGAGGAATGGGCCCCGGAGCTCCGCCGCTTCCATCGGCCATGATCTCCAAAATACCGGCGCCGGTATCCATCATGCAGGCACTCTTCTCCCCCTGGCCCCACCGGCGAATGACCGGCATACCGAATACCCGGGTGTAAAACTCCACAGCCTGCTCCATTCTCTCCAACGACGGCGCTTTGATGCACACATGATGGATTCCCTTGAGACTCTTCATCTTCACAAAACCTCCGCTCCCCTTTGATCAATGCTTTCATTGTTACACTACCACATTTCGGTCTCCATCGCAAGGAGACCCAGGAAAAGAATGGAGAAAAGTAATGAGTTTCCACCCTTGCGGCTTTTCCTTCCAGGCATTATAATAGAAGCAACAAGTTGTAACTTCATGTTTTTTGCAAATAAGGAGGTTCTTTCTATGCCCATATTGAACGATCTGAGCAAAAAGCTCTCCGAAGTAGCCCAGACCACCGTGCAGGTCTCCAAAGAGCTGGCCGGCAGCGCCAAAGCCACTCTGGCCATCTCCGCCGAAGAGCGGGAGATCGAAAAGGCTTACCGTGCCCTGGGTCAGTGGTATTATTCCACCAAAGGGGAAAACCCGGAAGAAGCCGCAGAATTCATGGAAACCGTGGACACCTCCCTGCGGAAGATCCGGGAAATCCGTCAGGAAGCCGAAGCTGCCAAAACCGCCGCTTCCCAGCCTATGCCCATGATCGCCTGCCCAGCCTGCGGCACCATGATGGAAGAGGGCACTCGTTTCTGTCCCTCCTGCGGCGCCATGATGCCCACCCCGGAGATCATCCAGCGGGAAGAACGCATCTGCCCCAACTGCGGTGCTCTGGCCCAAGGGCCTTATTGCTCCCAGTGCGGCGCTCGTGTGGAGCCCTAGTCTTTGCTGCGCAAAAAAGCGTGATCCTTCTCCTTTCTTTTTGGGAGAGGATCGCGCTTTTTTTGTTTTGTTTTTGCCGTCATTTTTTCCTGGTGCTGGTTATTTTGCAATAATATATTTGATTTTTCTCAAAATAATGGTACAATAGCCAAATGATAAAAATTGCGAAATCTTTTTACCGCGCCGGCATTTCTCCGGCGGGAAAGGAGGCTGCTATGAAACCCATGGCTGCCCTCTGTTTATGTTCCCTTTTCTTTTTGCCCCTTTGGGGCTGTACTGCCCCGCAAAACAATGGGAAACCCCCACTTTCTGCTGAAACAGCCGCCCCTTCTTCGCAGCTGTCTCTCAGCGCCGATGGCCCGGTGACCATCCAGAGCCAATGCCAGCAGCAAGAAGTACGGGATTCGGAAGGCACCCTGCTGGCTACCGTATCTCACAGCCGTCCGGTGCTTCTGGGCAGTACCAAAGGGATCGCCTCCCTCAACCAGCTCTTTGAAAAAGACGAAGACGAGTATTTATCCAGCGCCCCCCAGAACTGGCAGCAGCAAGCCGAAGAGGACAAGTTGCTCCTGGGAAAAAACTTTCAGCCCTATGCCATTGAAAGCTCCTATGAGATCACCTACAACAACGCCGGTCTCTTGAGCGTTCTGCGCACCGAATACCAAAATACCGGTGGTCCTTATCCCACTCTTCGCCGTCTCAGCGGTACCTATCTTACCTCTTCCGGCCAGTCCCTCTCCCTGGAGCAGATCCTGGCCGGAGACCAGCAGACGGTCTCCCAACAGGTGATAAACTGCTTTACCCAGTTGATCCAAAGCGATCCCCAGCAGTTTTATCCCAACGCCCAGGACACTTTGCCCGATCTGATCAACAAAGTGGGCTTTTACCTGTCCGGGAACCAGATCTGCCTTTACCTGCCCCAGGAGACCATCGCCGCCCGGGCCTATGGTTTCCCGGAGGTCTCTCTCCCCTATGACCAGCAGGATCTGTTTGCCACTCCCATTCCCACTGTGAATATGGATGCCCAACATTTAAAAGCCGCCATGCGTCTTCTCTATGAAAAGGTAGTGCCAGAGCTTCCCCAGGATCAACGCACCGGCGTCCGCATGGTCTCCGAAGGAGAAGGTGAAGCAAGCGGAGAACCCATCTATATCATCCGCCTGTATCTTCCCCCGGAAAAAACAGTAGGCCGCTACGGCGTGGGGCAGCAAACCGGCGCCATCTATAAACAGGAAAGGACCGGCACCTACACCCTTTTATCCCGATAACTGCACAAAAAAACCGTGGAATTTCTTCCACGGTTTTTTGTTTTATTACTGCTGCTCGGTTGTTTCTTCCCCAGAAGAACAAATAGGCTGGGGATACTGATACACCGGCATAATAGGTTGGGTCTGCTCCATATCCATGCTTTGCACGGGCTGAGCCTTCTGAGCCTTGGTCACTTCCCGGCGCAGCATCCGGGCCAGATAACCGATCACGGCAAAACCGCCCCAGAAGAAGAAGGCTCCGAACAGCGCTTCGTCCATTTCGTGCATCAGATACCACAGGCTGTCCGATGCAGGCATCCGCAGGGTCATCATCACCAGGGCCGCTGTGGTCAGGCCGGCAGCAGCCAGCAGCAGGAAGGATAGAATCCGCAGCACACCGGCAGCCAACTCCACCAGATTGAGCGAAATACGCACTTCTTGTTTCATCTTATTACCTCCCCTTAATCAAACATGGATTCGGCTTCCCAATTGCGGATAGCGCCGCTGTACCCATCGATTTCAAACTCGTACTCCATTCCATCATAGCAGATCTTGCCTTCGTACTGGAGGCGGCCATCGTCGTAATCGGTCTCAAATTCACGGATGTCAGAAACGGTAGCGCCAGGGACCTGGGACAGAGCCTTCTCCTTGGCCTGATCGGCAGTGATGGTTCCGCTCTGGCCATTGCCTGTGGCAGGAGGCGCATAGCCTTCGGCGTCAAAGTCATAATTGATCACTTCACCGGTGGAAGCGTCGATTTCATAGTCATACTCTTTATTGTCGCTGGTGTAGAACTCCACATCGTACACCTGACGGCCATCGTCCCAATCCAGCTTGCTCTTGACAAAAGTCACCTGATTGGCCTTGAGCCCCGCATGGGCCAGAGCCTTATCCTTGGCCTGATCGGCGGTAAGGGCGGCAGATGCTGTACCTGCACCGCTGTTGGTATTATTATTTTTGTTGTCGGGTGTTGTATTGCCTGCTGTATTGTTATTGGAGGCCGTGTTCTGCTGAGCCTGTGCGCCAGCGGGCAGCTTACTTTCGATGATGGCGCCGGTGAGAGCGTCGATATCGTATTCATATTTCTGCCCGTCGGCGGTGAACTCCACCTGATAATAATGAGTTCCGTTTTTGTCATCCAGCTCCACATCGGTGAATTTCACCTGGCTGGCTGTGAGACCGGCATTTTCCAAAGCTACATTCTTGGCTTCATCTCTGCCGATATAATCGGCCATTCCGTCCTTGCTGCATCCGGCCAAAACCAAAAGACTGAGCGCTGCGGCGCTTATCATTATATTTTTTCTTGTCATAGTAGTGGGCTCCTTTCTTGTTTCTGATGTTACTATAACCCCAGAACATGAAATGTACATGAAATTCCCAAAAAATTTTTTCAGAAAAAAACCGGCTTTTCCTCAAAGGGAAAAGCCAGTTTTTTGATTATGCTTTTTCATTTTGCAAAGGCAAATGCAACGCAAAGGTGCTGCCGCTCCCTTCCACACTGTCCAGTGTCACAGTGCCTCCGTGGAGCTGGGCGATCTGGCGAACCATGGACAATCCCAGTCCCACCCCATTGCTTTCATCGCTGCGAGACGGGTCCACCTGATAAAATCGCTGCCAGATTTTTTCCTGCTGGTCTTTGGGAATGCCGATGCCATCGTCCCGCACTTCCAGGATTCCTTCTTCACCCTGGGATTTGACGGTGACCCACACATGACCTCCCGTTTTTCCATATTTCAATGCATTTTCCACCAGGTTTTCCGTGAGGCGGGACAGCAGCGCCCCATCTCCCCGCACCTGTACACCGGGAGAAACCGACAAAAAGAGCTTGTCCCCCTCGTATCCCTGCTCCCGGATCAGTCCTTCCACCAAGGCCCCCAGGTCCACCGGCTCCAGACGAACCTTTTCCGTGCCCTGGTCCAGACGAGTCATGCTGAGAAGCTGAGCTATGAGCTGAGCCATTTTTTCCGCCTGCCGGGCGATCATCTCCAAGGTCTCCTGCCGCTCTTCCGGGGTCTCATCGTATTTTAGCCCATATTCGCAGGCTCCCTTGATAATGGACACCGGCGTGCGCAGCTCATGAGATGCATCGGCAGTAAATTGCTTTTCCGCTTCAAAAGACCGCTCCAGGCGGGCAAACAGCTGATCAAAGGTCTGGGCCAGGCGGGAAAATTCATCCCGCCCGGGAGGCAGACCGATACGCCGGGACAGATCCTTGGCTTCTCCCATGGCCTGGGCAGTGGCACTGATCTGCTCCAAAGGACGAAAAGCCCGGCGCACCAACAGATAGCCTCCCACAGCAGTGAGGAGGATAAACACCGGCAGGGCAATGGCAGCGATCTTCATCAGGTTTTCGGTGGTTTGCTCATTACGGGGCACTTCCATCAGTCCGCGCACCCACACGCCCTCTTCCCAGCTGCTGGGCAGCCATAGATCCAGCACCACATAGGAAATATTTGCTCCCTCCACCGTGCGCACCTGGCCATTCTGAAAAGGCTCCTTGGCCGTGAAAGACACCGGCAGCTGACCGGCCAGCAAGGATTCCGCCTGACTGTATACCAAAATGGATACGCCGTTCTGATAAAAGGAAAAGCCCTCTGTGGTGCTGAGTTTCCCTTGGGAAAAGGAAATATTCCCCACACTGTTCCGGGTGGTGGATATCAACTGCTGCCGGGCGCTGGAAAGCACCACCGTCCGGCTGATAAACAGGGTAAAGGCCACCAGAAACAAAAACAGTATGGTCATGAGCAAAGTGATCCACAGGGTGATTTTCAGTTTCACCGAGATTTTTCTCATGTGTTCCCCTTTCCTTCTTCGGCGCGCAGCACCCAGCCCACGCCCCGGATAGTATGCAGCAAACGGCTCTGGCCGTCTCCATCGATCTTTTTCCGCAGCTTGCTGATGTAAACATCGATGTTGTTGGAAGAGCCGGAGTGTTCATAGTTCCAGATCTGGTTTTCCAGCTGCTCCCGGGAGAGCACTGTCCCCTGGTTGCGAATCATATATTCCAGAATGGTGAATTCCTTGGGCAGGAGGTTGATCTCCTGCCCGCCCCGGGTGACGGTGTGGCTCTGGGCATCCACCTGCAGATCTCCCAAGGTGAACACATTGCTCCGCTTCCCGGCTTTTTTCCGGGTCATAGCCCGGATGCGGGCCAGCAGCTCTTCAAAATCAAAAGGCTTGACCAGATAGTCATCGGCCCCCAGATCCAGCCCCTTCACCCGGTCGGAAATGGCGTCACGGGCGGTGAGGAACAGGACTGGCGTATCCATCCCCTGGCTGCGCAGTTTTTCCAACAGGGCATAGCCGTCCATCTTGGGCATCATCACATCCAGCAAAATGGCGTCATATTCCGCCCCGGCCAAAAAATCCAGAGCCTCTTCCCCATTGTAACAGCCGTCCACGCTGTATCCCGCCCGGGTCAGCGTCTTGACGATCAACCGGTTCATATCCTTGGCGTCTTCCACCACCAGCACCCGCATCGATTTTTCCTCCTTTGATCCGCTATGAAAAGACAAATGAAAAAAGCCCGGGGATACGGCCAAGACCTCCCCCGGGCTTTTGCAATGTAAGCAGTCTGATTAGCCTTTGTGAACGATCTGGCCGTCGATGATGGTATACGCGACGGTATACTGCAGATCGGTGATGGGATTGCCCCGGAAAATGGCCACATCCGCATCCTTGCCCACTTCCAGAGAACCAACCCGGTCAGCAATACCGGTGATAACAGCGGGATTGATGGTGATGGCCTTCCAGGCCTCCTCCTCCGGCAGTCCGGCGTTGACGGCCAGGCCGGCGCACAGGGACAGATACTCCAGAGGAATCACCGGAGCATCGGTGATGATGCAGATATTCAGCCCGGCCTCGTTGAGCACCCGAGGTGTATCAAAACTCTTGTTCTTCAGCTCAAACTTGCTCTTGTCGCCCAGAGTGGGGCCAACCAGGCAGCCCTTGCCCTCTTTCACCAGCTCGTCGGCGATGAGATGGCCTTCGGTGCAGTGATCCAGTGTGATGTCCACATCGAATTCCTTGGCAATGCGCAGAGCGGTGAAGATATCGTCCGCCCGATGAGCATGAGCCTTCAGAGGAATCTCCTTGTGAATGACCGGCAGCATGGCCTCCAGCTTCACATCGATGGCAGGCTTCTTGTTGTTTTTGGGATCGGCCTTGTAATCCTTCCAGGCCTGATCGTATTCCACGGTGCGGGCCAGCAGATCCCGCAGCAAGGCGGAAGTACCCATCCGGGTCATAGGCATCTTCTTCTGGGTGCCGTAAACCCGCTTGGGATTTTCGCCAAAGGCGCACTTCATGGCAACAGGGTATTTGAGGATCATGTCGTCCACCCGCTTGCCATGCATTTTGATGGCTACAAAGGTGCCACCCACCACATTGCCGCTGCCCGGACCGGTGACCGCTGTAGTCACACCGGCGGCAGCCGCCTGAGCCAATGTCTCGTCCATGGGCTGGATGGCGTCAATGGCCCGCACCTGGGGAGTCACCGGATCGGTGCACTCGTTGCCGTCGGTGCCTTCAAACTGAATAGCGGCCTCTTCCAGGCCGATGTGGCAATGGCCGTCCACCAAGCCAGGAGCCACGATACAGCCGGCGGCATCGATGACCTGCGCATCGGCAGGAGCGTTGACCTCTTTGCCCACGGCCACGATCTTGCCGCCATCCAGCAGCACCTGGCCGTTTTCGATATCTTCCCCAGCCATGGTCTTTACCAGGCCGTTTTTGATCAGGATCATGGGAAACATCCTCCTTTTTCTAAAAACCGGGCCGGAGAGCCTTGTGACCCTCCGGCCCTATGGAATGATTTCTTATTCTGCCTGATAAACGATCTGGCCGTTGATCAGGGTGTACTTTGTGGTGTACTGGAGGTCGGTGAGAGGATTGCCCTTGTAGATGACCACATCGGCGTCCTTGCCCACCTCCAGAGAGCCCACCCGGTCAGCAATACCGGTGATGACGGCGGGGTTGATGGTGACCGCCTTCCAGGCTTCCTGCTCGTCCAGGCCGGCGTTGATAGCCAGGCCAGCGCACAGGGGCAGATACTTCAGAGGAATGACCGGAGCATCGGTGATGATGGCGGTCTTCAGGCCATGCTCCACCATGGTCTTGGGAGTATCCCAGCACTTGTTCTTCAGCTCGAACTTGCTCTTGGCGCCAAAGGTGGGGCCAACCAGGCAGCCCTTGCCCTCTTTTTCCAGCTCATCGGCGATGAGGTGGCCTTCGGTGCAGTGGTCCAGAGTGATATCCAGATCAAACTCCTTGGCGATGCGCAGAGAGGTGAAGATATCATCGGCCCGGTGGGCATGGGACTTCAGAGGAATCTCCTTGCGCATGACAGGCAGCATGGCATGGAGCTTGCAGTCATATGTAGGCTTCTTGTTGTTCTTGGGATCGGCCTCATAGGCGTCCATCTCTTCCCGGTAGTTCTGGGCCTTGACCAGCAGTTCCCGCAGCAGAGCGGCGGTACCCATACGGGTCATGGGCATCTTCTTCTGGGAGCCGCCATAGCAGCGCTTGGGGTTCTCGCCGAAGGCGATCTTCATGGCAACAGGGTTCTTCACCACCATGTTGTCCACCCGCTTGCCGCACAGCTTGACGGCCAGGAAGGTGCCGCCCACTACATTGGCGCTGCCCGGGCCGGTGACGGCGGTGGTCACGCCATGGCTGTATGCATCAAAGAATGCCTCGTCCATGGGATTGAGACCGTCGATGCCCCGCATCTGGGGAGTGACGGGATCGGTCATTTCGTTGTAGTCATCGCCTTCAAAGCCGATGGCCTCTTCGTCCAGGCCGATGTGGCAGTGACCTTCCACAAAGCCGGGGGCCACGATGCAGCCGGCGGCGTCGATGACCTGTGCATCGGCGGGGGCATTCACTTCCTTGCCCACAGCGGCGATCTTGTCGCCATCCAGCAGAACCTGGCCGTTTTCGATATCCTCGCCGGCCATTGTTTTAACCAAACCATTTTTAATAAGAATCATGGGAAACATCCTCCTTTTCAATCTTACTACTTTATAGCTTACCTTTTTCCCGGGAAATTGTCAAAGAAAAGCCCCTTTTTTTGGTGCCAAATTCCCCGGCTTCTTTTTATGCAATTTGCAAAAAAGCTGCTTTATCTTTATTCCTTGCCCTTGCGGTAATATTCCTCCATCACCTCCGGGGGGACCATGCTGCCGCCGGTGCCCCAGGGCATGAAGTGGGCCTGTTCCATCTTGTCTGCAAGGCCCTCTTTTTCCAGATAGGCCTGTCCGTCCTTGCTTTCCAGCAGCCACCGGACCCCTTCCATCCCGGCCAGGGCCGAGGGCTCCAGAGCCAGGTTTTCGGTGTCTCGCAGAAGAGCCAGGCGGCGGTACAATGTGCCATCGTCCACCGTATAGCTGCCGCTGAGGAAGGGCTCGATGGTCTTGCCCACAAAGCTGGAGGGACGGCCCACGGCCAAACCGTCGGCGGCGGTGAGATTGTCGATGCCGAAGTCCTGGACGCACACCTTGTCCTGCAAGCCAGTCACCAGTCCCAGCATCATGCAGGGAGCATGGGTGGGCTCGGCAAAGAAGCAGTGGACCGCGTCTCCATAAACCAGCTTGAGACCAAAGGCCACGCCGCCAGGGCCGCCGCCCACGCCGCAGGGCAGGAAGGCGAAGAGGGGATGCTCTTGATCCACCTGGACGCCCATCTGTTCCAGCTGCCCTTTCAGCCGCTGGGCCGCCACAGCGTAGCCCATAAACAGATTCACCGAGTTTTCGTCATCCACAAAATAGCACATGGGATCGCTTTCCGCCTGACGCCGGCCTTCGGCCACGGCCTTGCTGTAATCCTCCGGATATTCCACCACAGTGACTCCCTTTTCCCGCAGCAGATCCTTTTTCCACTGGCGGGCATCGGCGGACATATGCACACTGACCCGGAATCCCAGCCGGGCGCTCATAATACCGATGGACAGCCCCAGATTTCCGGTGGAGCCCACGGCAATTGAATACTTAGAGTAGAAATCCCTGAATTTATCACTATCCAGCTGAGAATAGTCATCCTCCAGGGTGAGCATCCCTTCCTGGAGAGCCAGGTCTTCGGCGTGCTTGAGCACCTCATAGATGCCCCCTCTGGCCTTGATGGAGCCGGAGATGGGCAGATGGCTGTCGCACTTGAGAAGCATCCCGCCGGGGATATGAATGCCCCATTCCTTTTCCAGAGCCTTTTGCATCTGGGGAATGGCCTGCACCGGAGATTCGATGATCCCTTCCATTTTCGCCGTCTCCGGGAAAGCTTTGGCAATGAAGGGAGCAAACCGCTGAAGCCGGGCCTCCGCCTCCTTCACATCCAAGAGAGACAGGCTGCATTGTTTCAGAGCCTCCTCCGTTCCCACCTTCCTGGGATTGATCCAGAAGGTCTCCTTGAGTTTCACCAGATCCCCCACCACCGGAAATTCCTCTTCCCACTGCCGGGGACTTTTGCCGCAGATCATCTGTTCCATTGTTTCCTCCCTCTCCAGGGCACACCCTGGGGATTTTGTAATTTTAAATGAAAACTAGACTTTTCGTATAATTTTTTCTTTTCTTTTTCTCTTCTACCACTATACCAAATTTCCCGGAAAAATGCACGAAGAATCTTTTCTGTAAATTCCAGAGGAAATTATGAAAATTGAAAGATTTTCGCAAGGAAATCATCGAAAGGGCTGTGCTATACTGTGCCGGTAGTAAACCCCGACCCTTCCGGCCGGGTGAAAGGAGGTCCTTTGATGGATCTGTTCCGCGTTTTATCCCAGCACGCCCAGCAGCGTGGAGACCAGGTTGCGGTGTCCACTGGGGAAGAAAGCATCACCTACCGGCAGCTGGAGGAATATTCCGACCGGCTGGCCGCCTGTCTTCTCTCCCGCTTCGGCCCAGGAAAAGAGCCCTTTGTGGTGTATGGGCACAAAAGCCCCTGGATGCTGGTGTGCTTTCTGGCCTGTGCCAAAGCCGGACGGGCTTATTGTCCCATAGACATCTCTCTGCCCGCCCAGCGCCTGACGGAAATTCTGGAAGAGACCCAAACGCCGGTGCTTCTGTGCACCCAGCCTCTTCCCGTTCCCCACCCCCGGGCCTTTTCTCCCGATCTGATCCAATCCCTGGCTCAAAGCCCCGGCCCCAAGCCTCCCCAGGAGGCCCGGGTACAGCCGGAGGACATTTTCTATATCATCTTTACCTCGGGCAGCACCGGACGCCCCAAAGGGGTGCAGATCCCCCGCCGGTGCCTGGAAAATTTCCTGGACTGGTCCAGTGAACTGGCAGGCCCCCGGGAGGAAAAAGCCGGTGCCGTCTTTTTGAATCAGGCTCCGTTTTCCTTTGACCTTTCGGTGCTGGATACCTACACCTGCCTTTTCTGCGGCGGCACGCTGCGTCCCATGACCCGCAGCGTTCAGGAGGACTATGGAGCTCTGATGGATTTCTTCCGGGCGTCTCAAGGGGCCTATTTCGTCTCCACGCCCTCTTTCGCTGCTTTGTGCCTGGCCGATCCCCGGTTTTGTCAGGAGCTTCTGCCCCGGCTGCGGGCCTTCCTCTTCTGCGGTGAGACACTGCCTCCCGGCACGGCCCAGGCACTGCTTCAGCGGTTCCCCCGCTGCCAGGTCATCAACACCTATGGCCCCACCGAAACCACCGTCTGCGTTACCCAGACCCCCATCACCCTTTCTATGACGGAGGAGCAGGCCCTCCCGGTGGGCCGCCCCAAAGAAGGGATCACCCTGGAGATCTGGTCCCCAGATGGTACGCCGCTGCCTTGCGGCGAACAGGGCGAAATCGTCATTTTAGGCGACACTGTGGGCGCAGGCTATTTCCGCCGCCCCGATATGACAGAGAAGGTCTTTTGCAGTCCGGTGCGTCAGGGGAAGCCCATTCCCGCCTACCGCACCGGAGATCTGGGATTCCTGTCCCCCGATGGGATGCTCCATTTCATCGGCCGGGGCGATCACCAGATCAAGCTCCACGGCTACCGGATTGAGCTGGGAGATGTGGAAGAGAACCTGTTGAAGCTGCCGGGAGTGCGCCGGGCGGTGGTGCTGCCCCAAATGCGGGAAGGCGCCGTCCACGCTCTGGTGGGCTTTGTGGAGCGGGAAGGTGGAGAAGACTCCCTGGCCGCTTCCCTCCAAATGAAAAAACAGCTGCGAACCTTCCTTCCCAGCTATATGGTGCCAAAAAAGCTGGTCTTTCTCCCCAAGATTCCGGTGACGCCCAACGGCAAAACCGATCGTAAGACCCTGGAGGGGATGCTGCCATGAGTTTTTTCTCCGGTGTTCCCTTTTTCACTCTGATGACCCTGCTGCTCCTGCCGGCCCTGTTTCTGGGGCTGCAGGGCAAGGCCATCGGCCCCTATGGTCTGTTTGCTTCCCTGGTGATGATTCTGGCTGTGCTGGCCGGGACGCCCTTGCAGCTTGCATGGCTGGGGGCATATCTCCTGTGGGAAAGTCTGCTGGTGTTCCTCTATATCCCCCTGCGGCAAAAGAAGGGGCCTGTGCCCTGGCATTACGCCCTGGCTCTTTTCCTCAGTCTGATCCCCCTTTTGCTGATGAAATGGAGCGAAATCACCACTCTTTCCCTCTTTTCCTTTTTGGGACTTTCCTATCTCACCTTCCGGGTGGCCCAGATCATCATCGAAACCTATGACGGACTGATCTCTTCCCTTTCTCTTCCCGCCTTTTGGGCCTTCCTCCTTTTTTTCCCTACTTTCAGCGCCGGGCCCATTGACCGCAGCCGCCGCTTTGAAGAGGACTTCCGGCGGCGCTACACCCGGGAAGAGTATCTGACCCTTCTGGGAGATGGGCTGGAGCAGCTCCTCATCGGTCTGGTCTATAAGTTCGTGCTTTCGGCTCTGGCCTTTCGCCTGCTCAGCCTGTGCGAACCCAAGGGCGGCCTTCTTTTGGCTCTGGCCTATGGCTGGTGCTACGGCATCTATATGTTTTTCGATTTTGCCGGTTACAGCCGCATGGCGGTGGGCTGTGCCTATATCCTGGGAGTACGCACCCCGGGAAACTTCCACCTTCCCTTCCTCAGCCGGGATATGAAGGATTTCTGGAACCGTTGGCACATCACTTTGTCCCATTGGTTCCGGGATTACCTCTTTTCCCGCTTTCTCATGCGGGGCATCAAGGGGAAATGGTTCAAAAGCCGTCTGTCCGGAGCCTGCTGGGTCTTCCTGCTCAATATGCGGGTGATGGGCGCCTGGCATGGTCTGACCCTTTATTACCTGCTTTATGGTCTTTACCACGGCGTGCTGCTGGCCGCCACCGAAGTCTATCAGAAAAAGTGTCCCTTTTATAAAAAATACCGGAACTGCACCTGGTATGGGCTGCTGTCCTGGTTTGTCACCCTTAACCTGGTGATGGTGGGCTTTTTGATCTTTTCCGGGGCCCTGTTCACCTGATTCATTCCAAAGGAGGAACCATCCATGTATAGCACACAAGAAAAAATCCTTTCCATTCTCTCCGGCGTCTGCGGCGAAACATTGGGGGAAGATGAGCTGGATCTGGACCTGTTTGAAAACGACCTGCTGGATTCCCTGGGACTGGTGGAGCTGCTGGTGGAGCTGGAAAGCCAGTTTGATGTGAAACTCTCCCCCTCTGAGGTGAGCCGCAGCCAGATCGCTACACCCCGGCTCATCGCCGATCTGGTGGAAAGCCGGATGGCCCAATGAAAAAGTGCAAGGCCCTGGGACTGGCCTTTCTCCTCTTTTCCTTTACCGTCCTTGTGATCCATCTGGGAATCAAACGGCTGGATTTTACCGGCCCTTCCTTTGACGCCTGGGTCAACGACGACAAGCTGCTGTACAGCCGGTCCATCACCGAAAACCTGACCTCCACTTCCATTCCGGTTTTCGGCTCTTCGGAATTCCGCCATGGCCGCTCCACTCCCTATCATCCGGCCAAAGTCCTGTCGGGCCAGCCCTTCCGGCTGATGCTCATTGGTGCGGGATACTATCAATCCCTGTACCACGCCACTGCTTTGGCGGCAACGGGAGACGAGCTGCCCCAGAAACAGGCAGTGTTCATTCTCTCGCCTCAGTGGTTCCGGGGCAAGGGCGTATCCAGCCAGGTATATACCTCCCGCTTTTCGGAATACAACTACATTCAGATGCTGCAAAATCCCCATCTGTCGGATGAGACCAAAAGCTACATCTTGGAGCGCACCGACAAACTGCTCAAGGCCGATCCGGCCGTGGCCAAACGGGTAAAAAGCTACCAGCGGGTCTATCTCACCAAAAACGCCACCTTCCTGGAGAAGCTGTCCTGCAAGATCTATCTGAGCTTTTTGGAGGATAAGCTCATGGTCTCCCTCTCCCTCAAGGCCCTGGCCGGGGGCGTTTCCTCCCAGGAATATCCCCAGGGCGCCCCTGAACCCGATTGGAAGGCCCTCAGCGAAAAGGCTGCGGTGGACGGCGCCAAAGCCAATACCACCAACTCCTTTGGCATGGACAACGGTTTTTATAACCTGTATAAAAACAACTACATCAAAAGCAAAAAAGGCTCTGCGACAAAAGCCGACTATTTAAGCTCCCAGGAATATGGGGATATGATCTGCTTTTTGAAGGTGTGCCGGGATCTTCAGATAAAGCCCTTGCTGGTGAGTCTGCCCTTCAACGGCCCCTGGTATGATTATATGGGATTGTCCGCCGAAAAGCGCCAGGAGTACTATGAAAAAATCCAGGCCATTGCCCAGGACTATGGAGCGGAACTTCTGGACCTTTCCTCCTATGAATACACGCCCTATTTCTTTGAGGACAACACACACATCGCCAGAGAAGGGTGGGTGAAACTGAATGAAGGGCTTTATCAATTCGCTTCACAGGGTCTGGCAGAGTGAGCGCTTCCGCTTTTTTGCTCAGGTAGCTTTCTTTTACCTTCTGCTCCTGGTTTTTTACGGCTATCTCATGCTGGCCAACCTGTCCAGCGCTCCTCAATTCGTTTATGCTCAATTCTGAAAACAGTAAAAAAGGCCCCCGCTTTTTAAAAAGCGAGGGCCTTTTTTCATTGGCGGAGAGAAAGGGATTCGAACCCTTGGTCCCTTGCGGGATCACTGGTTTTCAAGACCAGCTCCTTAAACCACTCGGACATCTCTCCATTTTGGGATACATAAATAATATTTTATCTCTTTTCTGCATCCCTGTCAAGCTATCAACCATTTGAATCTATAAAGCGCCAAACAGTATAAACCCCACGGTGTTGATGGCGAAATTGGCAAACATATGAGCTACCCAGGAAGTATAGATGCTTTCGCTTTTTTCGTTGAGGAAGTTGAAAATACATCCTCCCACAAAAAGTCCCATGAGCAACACCAAAAATACCCACCAAGAAAACATCCCAGCCAACATTCCCCCATGGTAAAAGGCGAACAGCGCCGGACTGAAAATATAAGCCATTTTCCGGCCGATATAGGGTTTCAGCGAAAGAAAAGCAAATCCCCGGAAGAAAAATTCCTCCAAAAAGGAATTGACCAGAGAGATATACAAGGACACGAAGATAAAATTCTCACCGGTAATGCCGTGCTTTTCCTGCAAGGTGGCCGTCACCTGCGAAAAGTCCACAAAGCCCTTTGTGCACAGATATCCGACCACAATCACTCCATAGATCAAAAGCCCCAGTATCCCGGCTTGCACCATGGTTTTCCCATTGAGGCAAAATAATCTTTTCAAAAGGGGCCGTTCCTCTTTGTTCCGCCAAAAATAAAAAAGAGGGATCATCAGGAAAAAGAAGATTTTCACCAGCACTTTTGGCACATAGTCCGGCTGGAGAAAGGCGTCCACCAGCGTCACGGCCAAAGAAAGGAAGGCCGCCGACAACACAATATAAAGCCCTTGCTGCCGCTTTCTGGTCATCCTCTTCCCTCCCCTTCCATTGAATAACACTTCTTATTTCAGCAGATAAACGACAAAGTCCACTGTCATCACCAGGAACAGAGTGCCTGTGAGCCAAGCCAAGACCCTATCCGGTATGCGCCGGGCCAGCTTGTAAAACAGCGGCTGGATCACATAAAGAAACAGCAGTCCGCCCAAGCCGAAACGAATGGAGGGAGACAAGGCGATCCGCCCCTGAAAATTGATCTTGTAATCCACATAGGTCTGCCAGGGCCAGCTGCCCACGGTGTACTCCATCCAATAGGTAGCAGCCAGCTCAATGACTGTGGCCACCGTCATGCAGCCCAAAAAGACCAAGCCCACTTGCAGCCATCGCCGGGCGCCTTTGGCTGGCTTTTGCACATACCGGCCAAAGCACAGCAGAAAAACCAAAGCCCCAATGCCATAAATGGGCAGATAAGGACCGAACAAGACCCCTCGATTGGAAAAACCCCACCGGTAAACCACCACTTCCAGGAACACTTCATAAAGCCAGCCAATAACACAATACAGGAAAAAATACAAATAGATCTCCTGGAGTCTGCGCAGCGGGGTGGTGCTTTTGTAAGAACGCCGTTTCATTCCGGTGTATTTCATCTCGATCCTCCTGCCTGGGAAGTCATCTGATTTGTTGTTTTATTATACTATGGCTTTCCTCTTTTTGTCTACCGACTGCAAAAGAAAACAGGCGGCCAAAGGCCGCCTGTTTGATCTGTTCTTTTTTAGGATGCAGGGTTCCGGGTCACATCCAATGCCTTGGCCACCCCGTCCACCGCCTGACTGTCGTAGGTGATGGTGACGCTGTCGCCGGTGTTGAGCACCGGGAGCGAGGTGTTTTGCTCCACAGACATGGCAAAATACTGGGGATAACCGATGATTTTGAAATAGTACCAGGTATATCCTCCCACCACAGCAGAACGGATCTCTTCAATAGAGCCGCTGGCCTGCTGTGTTTCCTGTGGCACATAGCTGCTGTCAGCCTGCATGGTCTGGGTGTACTTCTTCTCACATTCTGCCACGGTGTCCCCCACCGCTACCCGCTGGTAGTTTGCCACATTGACCATGGCGTACATCTTCACCAAGCCGGAACTGTCCTTGAGGGACATGAAATAAGTGGGCTGGCTGTTGATGTTGAGCAGAATGGGGAAGGTTGCCGTATACCCCAGATCCTCCACCGCACCCTGAGCCGAGGACTGAGCCGACTGTTCGGTGGCGCCGGAAACCGGATAAAACTTGGCTTCCTTGGTCCGCTGGTTGCACAGCAAAAAGCCGATGTTGGACTGATCGCTGCTCACCGAAGTGATGCCGGTATAGACGAACACATCGTCATTCATGGCGATGTAGTTGTAATCCTCCGTGGTACGGGTGACGCCTCTCTGGCCGATATAGGCATTGAAGAAACCGTCATTGAAGGCGCCGTAATAGTCGTACTGCTCCACCAGGAGATCTGCGGGGCAAATGTGATCGGCCCAGGAAGGCACATCGGCCAGATCATAATAGGTATGGCCGCCGGTGACGGCATTGACAAACACAGCCCCCACCACATCGGTGCCGCCCAGCATACCGATCTTGTTCTTCAACCGGGGCGCCACAAAGTAGGGTGTGCCGTCGTCGTCCACTTCCAAGCTGGGCTCGCCCAGCAGCATGGTGGGATAGCGGAAGCGCATATACCGCTCAATGTTCCGGCCAAAATATTCCGAAGGAGAATACTTCATCCCCTGTTCCAGCCGGACCAACTGGGTCTCCTGGGTCACCATATCGATCATGATGTAGCCGGGCAGACCCTCTTTCCGATTGGTCAGCCATTTGAAAAAGCTGGCGTATTCCAACTGGGTCACCCGCATGGGCCGGTTCTGATAATTGATCTGGATATAATCGTCGGACACTTCAAACTGAGACACCAGGGACTTTTGCTCCTCGTTGTTGGTGGCGGCCAGCTCGCCCATTTTCCGATCTCCCAGCCGCTGGGCGCTTTCGGTATCCAGCATGGGAATCTGGTCATAGGTGATCTGAGGAATGTCCTGGGTAAAGTTCCCCTCCTCCACCCGGAGCAAACTGCTGTACCGGGACGCGTTGAAGAGCTTCAGAGAGAGTACGCTGAAAAGCACCAGCAGCACGGCCAGCAACGCGGCGATAAGCAATGGAAAAAAAGAATAGAGCTTCTTTTTTCTCCCTTGCATCCCTTTTTCCTCCACATAGGAGGAGACGATGGGAATGCGGGCCAGAAACCATACGCCCATGAGAAGAATGACAAAGAAATAAAATTCCCTGGATTGCAGAGAAATCGGGGGCAAAAAGACATAAAAGACCACAAATCCCACCACCAGAGCGATGAGCAAGGCCAGGCCTTCTCCCCGAAGGTACTTGCTTTTTTTCATGGATGAAAACCCTCCCGGCCTACGGCCTATTGCTTTTTCATGGAATAGATCACCTGGGTCAGGCTTTCCAGATCCTCATTCCCGTAGTATTCGATGGTGATCCGGCCTTTGTTCTTCCCCTGGCTGATGCTGATCTTACGGCCAGTGACCTGGGCCAGACGGTGTTCCAGTTCATCAATATAGATCTGTCCTTCATCCAGGATGGGTTCCTCTTCTTCTCCCTGATCCAGCTGCTCCAGCCGCTTTACCAACTTTTCGGTCTGGCGCACCGAGAGGCCATAGGTGAGCACTGTTTCCGCTGCCTTGATCAGGGTTTCTTCTTTGGAAAGGCCCAGAAGCGTACGGGCATGGCCCTGAGAAAGCTCCCCGGTGCTCACCAGCTCCCGTACCGGCTCCGGCAATCCCAGAAGGCGCAGCGCATTGGCCACCGCCGGACGGCTCTTTCCCACCTTCCGGGCCACTTCTTCCTGTGTCATGTGAAACCGGTCCATCAGTTCCCGGTATCCTTCCGCTTCTTCCAGGGGATTCAGATCCTCCCGCTGAAGATTTTCGATCATGGCCATTTCAAAGGCCAGCTTGTCGTCGGCCTCCACCACCATCACCGGCACTTTATCCAAGCCGGCCAGGCGGCAAGCCCGCCAGCGCCGCTCTCCGGCCACGATCTGATAGCCGGTATCGATTTTGCGCACGGTAATGGGGCTGATCAGCCCGTTTTCCCGGATGCTTTCGGCCAACTGTGCCAATGCTTCCTGGTCAAAATCCCGCCGGGGCTGGGCGGGGTTGGGTTCGATCTGCCGCAATTCCACCTGGGAGACCGTTCCCTGTGTTTCGGTGAGCTCTTCTCCAAAAAGCGAGCCCAGGCCCTTTCCCAGGCCTTTGTGTCCTGCTGCCATAGGGTGTTCCTCCTCTCCCCTTCTGCGACTACTGATTCCGGCGGAGAAATTCCTCCGCGATGGCCTGATAGGCCTCGGCCCCTCGAGAGGTGCGCTCATAGGCCAGAATAGGCATTCCGTGACTGGGTGCTTCCGACAGCCGCACATTCCGGGGCACCACGGTGCGATACACTTTCTCTCCAAAGAAATGTTTGATCTCCTCGGCCACCTGAATGGTCAAATTGGTGCGTCCATCGTACATGGTGAGCACAATCCCTTCGATATCGATCTGGGGATTGAGAGATCTCTTGACGGTACGGATGGAATTGACCAGCTGACTCAGTCCTTCCAGGGCATAGTACTCACACTGCATAGGCACCAGCACCTGCTGGCAGGCCACCAGGGAATTGACGGTGAGCACCCCCAAAGAAGGCGGACAATCGATAAAGATAAAATCATATTGGGGCGCCAGTTCATCCAGCGCCTCTTTCAGACGGTGTTCCCGCCCCTCCACTGTGGCCAGCTCCACTTCCACTGCCGCCAGATTGATGTGGGCAGGCAGCACATCGCACCATTTGGTGCGTAAAATGGCATCTTTCGCCTGTACTTCCCCGGTGATCACATCATAAACGCTCCGGCGCACCCGTTCAGTGAGCCCGAAACCCGAAGTGGCATTGGCTTGTGGGTCAAAATCACACAGCAGGACTCTTTTCCCCAGGCTGCCCACGCAGGCCGCCAGATTCACTGCGGTGGTAGTCTTTCCCACACCACCTTTTTGATTTGCTACTGCCAGTATTTTGCCCATTTTCTCCTCCGCCGCTCTGTTTTTCTTCTTTTTTCCCCAGAAAGGGGCATTTTTAAAATTTTTTCGTCTTTTTCTATTATAATGCCTAAACCCAAAAGCCGCAAGAGCGCAAAAGCGTACAGAACGATTTTTCTCTTTTTTCTTCTCTTCCTCACTGTTTC
>JAHZHY010000168.1:5922-12287 GCA_019420045.1 Clostridiales bacterium | reverse complement strand
ATGTGAAAATGTTTCACATGGAACAAAAACAGAGAGGATCAAAAGGTTATGGAGAAACGCTGCCCGCCCTGGTGGGGGCGGCAGCGGGGATACGGATGGTAACCACCATTTCCTCCCCTTCATACCGGCGCTGCATGGCCGCTCCTACACCGGCCTGACCCAGGGTCTCCACTGCCCGGCTCAGGGTGTTGATGAAGAGACGCACATCGCCCAGCATTTTGGGGCGGGAACGAAGGCCTTTCTGCCCCGTTTGGCGCAAGGATTCCACATACCGCTCCAACTGTGCCACTGTCCATTCGTGGCGGACGGCGGCCTGGGCTGCCTGCAGCTGCTGCTCCCCATTTTCCAGCCGGAGAAGAGCCCGGGCGTGGCGCTCGCTGAACCGGTATTGCCGGAGAAGCGCAATGACCTCCGGCGGCAGGCGGAGCAGACGCAGCTTGTTGGCAATGGCCGACTGGGTTTTCCCCAGCTTGTCCGCCGCCTGCTGCTGTGTCAGACCATGGACATGGATCAGCCGGGCAATGCCCTGTGCTTCTTCATAAAAATCCAGGTCCTGCCGCTGAAGGTTTTCCGCCAAAGCCAACACCGAGGAATCCTGATCGCTGGAGGGTAACACATAGCAGGGTACGGTATGTAATCCGGCCCCCCGGCTGGCCCGCAGCCGCCGTTCCCCGGCAATGAGTTCATAGCCCTCCCTTGTCTCCCGCACGGTGAGAGGGTTGATGAGCCCGTACTGCCGGATGCTGGCCGTCAGCTCTTCCAAAGCCTTCTCATCAAAAAACTTCCGGGGCTGGTTGGGATTGATGTGGATATCTTCCACCTGCAAAAAACGCAGGGGTTGATCTTCCCGGCTTGTCCGCCGAAGAGAGAACCGTTCCAGCATGTCCATCACCTCCATGGTGACATTTTATCAGCATCTCTGCGCAAAAATTGTCACATGAAGAGAGAAAAAAAGGAGATCTTTTGTCGAGACCTCCCCTCCCCCAGCGGCGAACCACCCAATGCAAAGAAAGGAACGGCTGTCCCGCCACGCCCCCTTACAGAGGGGCGCTTTCGATCTTGGCATAACGCCGTGGATAGGCCGGCGGGGTGTTTTTCACTTTTTCGATCACCACCACCTGATGATGCACATCGGTGCCGGGCAGCTGGTAACTCCGCTGTTCCTTCAGCCGACCTCCCAGGGTTCGGATGGCTTTTTGTGCCCCCTGGATCTCCTGCTCAGCCCCTTCGTTCTGGCTCTTCATGGCCAGGAACAGTCCACCAGGACGGACAAAGGGCAGACACAGCTCACAAAGGATATTCATGGGCGCCACTGCCCGGGATACGGCGATGTCGAATTTCTCCCGCAACTGCTTCTGCCGGGCCGCTTCTTCCGCCCGCCCGGCCATGGTCTCCGCCGGAAGACCTATGGCATCGCACACTTCCTGCAAAAAATCCACCCGTTTTTTCCGGCTGTCCAGCAGCAGGAACCGAGCGCTGGGCCGGGCGATCTGCAAAGGAATGCCGGGGAACCCTCCCCCGCTTCCGATATCAATGACCCGCTTGCCTTCAAAATCCCCGCAGGAAAGCTGGAACAAGCAGTCCAGCATATGACGCACGGCCACCTGATCCGGCTCGGTAATGGCCGTCAGGTTCATCACCTGGTTTTTCTCCAACAGCAGCCGGGTGTATTCTTCCAGCCCTTCCAAAGCCCCTTCGGGCAAGGGAATGTTCCATGTGAAACATCCCTGGGCGATCACATCGGTAAAACTCATCTCATTTCCCCCTTTGCCCCAGCAAAATCATCAGCGCCGCAATATCCGAAGGGCTGACCCCCGAGATCCGGGAAGCCTGACCCAGACTCCGGGGCCGGAGAGCATCCAGCTTCTGCCGGGCCTCCAGCCGCAAAGTGGACATGGACAGATAATCCAGATCCTCTGGCAAGCGCTTTTCCTCCAGCTTTTTGTGTTCTTCCACCTGGCGCAGTTCTCTTTGGATATACCCCTGGTACTTGGTTTGGATCTCCACCTGCTCCCGCACTTTTTCCGAAAGAGGCGGACGGCCCGGGTCCAAAGGAGCCAAACAATCATAACTGATCTCGGGACGCCGCAGCAGATCGCTGAGCAGAATCCCCTGCCCCACCGGTGCACTGCCCCGCTCTTCCAGCACCTGGGCCAGGGCTGGGCCGGAAACCGCGGTCTTTTGAAGCCGGCGGATCTCTTCTGCCGCCTGGTCATAGTCCCGCTGCATCTTGTCCAGACGCTCCTGAGAAACCAGGCCGATGGCGTGGCCCAAGGGCATCAGGCGGGCATCTGCATTGTCCTGACGCAGCAGCAACCGGTATTCCGAACGGGAAGTCATCATGCGATAGGGCTCGTTGGTGCCCTTGGTGACGATATCATCGATCAGAGTGCCGATGTAGCCGTCGGACCGGGCCAGCACCACCTCTTCCCTTCCTTCCAGAAACCGGGCGGCATTGATGCCGGCAATCAGTCCCTGGCCTGCTGCTTCTTCATAACCGGAAGTGCCGCAGATCTGTCCGGCGGCATACAGTCCGGGTACGCCCCGCACCCCCAGACCAGAGGTGAGCTGAGTGGGGTCCAGACAGTCGTATTCGATGGCATAACCCGGCCGCATGATCTCCACTTTCTCCAATCCAGGCACAGTGCGCAGGAAAGCCAGCTGCACATCCTCCGGAAGAGAGGTGGAAAGTCCCTGCAAATACATCTCACCAGAATTTTTGCCACAAGGCTCGATAAAGACCTGATGTCTTTCTTTTGTGGAAAATCTGACGATTTTGTCCTCAATAGACGGACAGTATCGGGGCCCCACTCCCTGGATCTCTCCCCCATACAAGGGAGACCGATCAAGAGACTGCCGGATGATCTCATGGGTATGACCGTTGGTGTAAGTCAGATAACACAGACTGTCGTTATAGAGCTGCCCCTGAAAGTCAAAAGAGAAGGGGCGGGGCGGCTCATCTCCCCGCTGCACCTCCAAAGCGGAAAGGTCAATAGAACGGGCATCCACCCGGGCCGGGGTACCGGTTTTGAACCGGCGGGTGCGCAAACCAAGTTTTTCCAGTGATTCCGTGAGATGGGTAGCGGCAGCCAGACCGTCCGGGCCGGAGAGGATATTCTGCTCACCGACAAAAATACGGCTATTGAGAAAAGTACCAGTACACACCACCAGCGCCCGTGTCTCATAAAGAGCACCGCCCACGCACAGCACGCCGGAGACCTTGCCTTCCTGGGTGAGGATCTCCGCTGCCTCCCCCTGGCGAATGGACAGGTTCTCGCAGTGCTCCAACACTTCCTTCATATACTGCTTGTAAGCGGCCCGGTCAGCCTGGGCCCGGGGAGAATGGACAGCCGGACCTTTTCCCCGATTGAGCATGCGGAACTGAATCCCGCAGGCATCGGCCGCACGGCCCATTTCCCCGCCCAGGGCGTCGATCTCCCGCACCAGCTGTCCCTTGGCGGTGCCGCCGATGGAAGGGTTACAAGGCATATTTCCCACGCTGTCCAGATTGGTGGTGATCATCAGGGTACGATGGCCCAGCCGGGCCGCAGCCAGCGCCGCTTCGATACCGGCATGGCCTCCTCCGATGACCACTACTTCATATGTTCCTGCCAGATAAGACATGACTTTTCTCCTATTTTCCTACACAGAACCGGGAGAAAATACCGTGGACGATATCCTCGCTCACCGCATCTCCCAGCACTTCATCCAAAAGCCGCACGGCCTCTTCCCCATCGGCCAGAAAGGCATCGGCGGTAAAGCCCATGGCGGCACTTTGGGCAGCCATGCGGCAGCTTTCCGCCGCCTTGCCCAGCAAGGCCGCCTGCCGGGCGCTGGTCACCAGGGTCTCGCCTTCTCCCTGGGTCAGCCCCGCCAGCCATTGGCAAAGCTCCGACACACCTTCTCCGGTTTTGGCCGACAAACGGAATACTTTGGGGAAAGCCTGTTCCACCTCCGGGAAGTCCAGGGCCCCCTTGTCCCATTTGTTCAAGATAGCGGCCCGCTCCAGGCCCTGGGCAGTTTCCATCACCTGACGGTCCTCCTCGGTCAAGGGAGAAGAACCATCGAACACACAAAGCACCAATCGGCTTTCCCGGGCACTCTCCCGGGCCTTGTCGATGCCCATCTTTTCCGCCTGGCTGGAGGTTTCCCGCAATCCGGCCGTATCGGACAGCCGCAGCACAGTGTCCCCGCAGCGCACCGATTCGGTGACCACATCCCGCGTGGTGCCTGCCTCGTCGGTGACAATGGCCCGCTCATATCCAGCCAGGCTGTTGAGCAAAGAGGATTTTCCCACATTGGGCCGGCCCAGGATGGTCACCGGCAGTCCTTCCTTCAGCACTCTTCCCCGCTGGAAGCCCTGATAGAGCTTTTCCAGCTCTGCGGTGCATTCCTCCAGCACCTTCCGGGCCTCTTCGTTGACAAAGGGGTCCAGATCCTCATCGGGATAATCGCACACGGCATAAAAATGGGTCAGCTGCTGAAAGATCTTTTCCCGCATCTGACGGATGGGCCGGGAGATTCCCCCTTGCAGCAAAGAGGCTGCATTCTTGGCAGCGGCGGCCGACTGGGACTCGATGAGATCGGCCACGGCCTCCACTCCGGTGAGATCCAGCTTTCCTGCCAAAAAGGCCCGCTTGGTGAATTCCCCTGCCTGGGCCGGACGGGCGCCCAGCTCCATGGCCCGTTCCAGAATGCAGGCCACCACTGCCTGGGAGCCATGGCAGAAGATCTCCAGCAGATCCTCACCGGTATAGCTGGACGGCCCGGGATAGCAGCAGGCCAGGCACAGATCCAGGGCCCGGCCGTCTGCGGCCCGCACCTGACCATAGCGCATGGTATAAAAAGGCCCCTGGCTCATCTTCCCCCCTTTGGTGGGGAAAAACAGCTCATCGGCCAACGCAAAGGCCTGGGGACCGCTGATGCGGCAGATACCGATGGCCCCGGGCAATGTACCGCCGGAATAGGCGGCGATGGTATCTTCCATCATGGTGCTTTCTCCTTTCCGATGCAGAAAAAAGGGGGCGGGGGCGTTAAAGCCCCGCGCCCCTCTGGGTCACTTGGTTATTGGTCCTGACGGCCACGTCCGCCTTTGTTGGGACGGCCGCTGCCCCGGTTTTCCCGGGCGCCTTCCGGCACCACAATCACCTTTCGATTGGGCTCCACGCCCACCGAATGGGTGCTCACCCCTTCATAATCCTGAAGGGCCGAATGGATGATCCGCCGTTCCTGGGGATTCATCGGCTCCAGAGCCATACTACGCTTATAGCGCAGGGCCTTCTGGGCGGTGTTCACCGCAAGCCGCTCCAGAGTAGCCTGCCGCTTGGCCCGATAATTTTCGGTATCCAGCACCAGGTGCCACCGCTTTTCCTCGTTTTTATTGGCAACGATGTTAGTGAGATACTGGATAGCATCCAGGGTATCCCCTCTCCGGCCGATGACAGAGCCCATGTTCTGACCCACCAAGTTGAGACGGATGGTCTCTTCCTCGGGGCACACCGAGCACTCCACCTGGGCTTCTACGCCAAAGCGGGTGAGAAGTCCTTCCAAAAAGTCAATGGCGGTATCGGCGGGAGAAGTCTCATAGCTCACCCGCACCAAAGCGGGCTGGGCGCCGATGCCGAAAAAGCCGCTTTTGCCCTTTTCCAGCACTTCCACCGTCACATCGTCCCGTTCTTTCCCCAGCTGTGCAAGGGCATTGGCCACCGCCGCGTCGATGGATTCGCCCTTTGCTTCTACACTTTTTACCATTTCAAACACCCTTTGTGCACTTTAAACTTGCTCATCGTCCTGAGAAGAGTCCTTTGTTCCCTTGGTTTTTCCGGACTGCTTACCCTTTTCCTTGCCCGATTTGGCCTGCTGACTCTGTTCCAGCCGCCGCTGGGCCATTTGTTCCTGACGGAGCTTCTTTTTCTCTTCCTGCTCGGCAATCATCTGAGCTTCCTTCTCCCGGCCCTTCTTGATAAAGTAAGGGGTGAGGATCAGCTCCTGGATCACGGAAAAGATGTTGCGGGAGATCCAGTAGACCCCCAGACCGGCGGGAAGGATAAAGCCGAAATAGATGGACATCGCCGGCATCATCACATTCATCATGGCGGCGGAGGCATTGGCCGAAGCATCCTGCACCACCCCCTGACGCTTCTGCATCAGGCGCATGACATAGCTTTGCAAAAAGGCGGTAGCGCCCGACAGAATGGGCACGACCCACAAAATGTTGAATTCCTTAAAAGACGGGGTCAACGCCAGATTGATGCCCAGGAAATTGAAATCCACCTTCATCAGCCCGTCAAAATGCTGGCTGAGCAGGTTGAAATTGTCGAAATACTGGGCCACCACCTGGGCCTGCATCTGAATGGTGCTCTGAC